>CAXBQO010000132.1:0-1588 GCA_963977945.1 uncultured bacterium | reverse complement strand
ACTTGTTTGATAAAAGCTAACTTTTCCGAATCTTCAAATTATGTTGCGGAAGAAATTGAACCGACGGCATTTAACTTTGAAAAAGCCGAACTCACCGTGGTTGCTCCAACATTGCCGGTTGGCGCAGGGCAAACTCCGGATGCGATAACCCCTTCGTTTACTGGATTTATTGAAGGGGAAGATGAGAACTCACCAACTTTCAAAGAGGGTTTGGTGCTGCCAACATGCGTGGTTGAAAATGCTGACGATTCGGAAAATTCCAGCATCAATTGTTCTGGAGGCGAATCAAGTAATTACATCTTTAATTACAACTTTGACCGACTGAGTAGATGAATCAACTCCGGCAACTAATTTATTACTAATGAGAATCTCACTTAAGGATTAATTTGGAAAAACTGGATGCAAGAATCTTAATTCTGTGGGCTGTCTAAAATATTTTTTATCAATACTATTTATATGCTTCACGTGAGATGTAAGCATGTGATCATCCCAAAGCGCCTTACTTGACCATTTTTCCATCATGACCCAAGTACCTTCATCTGCACTTTCATTTTCACCATCTGCTTTACTTTCAACTAAGTCGTACATCTCGCAACCTGGTTCTTTATAAGCCTCACTAACTAAATGTTTAAATTCTTTTCTTAAGTATTCAAGGTGTTCTTTTTCAGGATAAATGGTGGCAATTAAATAGAGTGGTGTGGTCATTTTTCCCCTTAAAGATTGATTTGAAGTGATGCAAACCAGTCTAAAGAATTTGGGTTAACTAATCCATCCTTATTTCGAACTTTCCGACCATTTATCAAATCTGATACCGCTAGCTCTACCAGTTTGTTGCTTTTAGTCTTGGGAAGTTCTGGTGCTTGAATAATTAAATCTGGAACATGTCGGGGACTAGCTAGTTTTCGCAGGCTATCTTTAATTTTTAACTCTAATTCTTGATTCATCTTGATGCCTGAAGTTGTCACAATAAACAAAACGACTTTTGAATCATTATCAATCTCTTTTGCAACGGCTAACGCTTCAACCACTTCATCTAATTGCTCAACTACTCGATAAATTTCTGCGGTTCCGATTCTTACTCCTTTTGAATTTAATGTGGCATCACTTCTTCCGTGAATTACAAAACCGGTGTTTTCAGTTTTTGATGCGAAATCGCCATGAGTCCAAACTTCTGCAAACTTTGAAAAATAGGATTTCTTGTAGTTGACATCTTCATCATCGTTCCAGAATTTAAGTGGCATAGATGGAAATGGTTTTGTGCAGACTAATTCTCCTTTTTCGCCGGCAGCCAGAGATTTGCCATCATCATCAAAAACATCTACTGCCATACCCAAACAGGCACCTTGAATTTCGCCAGCGATTATTGATTTAGTTGGCACCGCCGAAACAAAACAACCACAGATATCGGTTCCACCTGTCCAGCATTCGGTATATAACACATTTGAGTTAGTTAAATATGTCTTAATCGCTCTATCTTCTATTCCTGAATCTTGGAATAAATAATCCGTTAATGTAGGGTCTTCTCCAAAACTATATAAAATTCTACAATTAGTGACATAATTCATATTCAATTCAAATGATGCCCCAT
>CAXBQO010000131.1:0-1640 GCA_963977945.1 uncultured bacterium | reverse complement strand
GATCCGTAAATATCGCGGAAATCGGTGGTGACCAGAAGATCATCATCTTTTAGGTTGGAAAGTGAAGGTTGATCGCCATACATTCCACCTTTTATCTTTGAGCCAACCAAGAACACAGGACCTGCGGTTCCGTGATCGGTTCCATCAGATGCGTTTGCCTTTACACGACGTCCAAATTCGCTGTAGACCATTACCACCACATCGTTAGCACGATTTGATCCCTTAAGTTGTGACATAAATTGTGAAATTGCATTTGAAACTGCACCAAGCAAAATTGACTGCGCACCTTTTTCATTTGCGTGGGTATCAAATCCACCTAGGGAAACAGACCATACTTTTGTTGGTGAACCGGCAGCAATGAGTTTTGCCACCATATCTAGTTGTTGGGAAAGGTTTGAATCGCCACCTGCGTTTCCACCGTTGATAGTTGGTAAATCTGCTGACATCGGGGCTGGTGCTTTCAAGATGGGCGTGATATCACCTGATACATAATAAAGATCGCGCATACTTTTGGCCGCCATTGATTGCAATAAGTTATCAGTACTACTCTCAGCAGCTAGTTTTCGTAAATCATTTGCTAACGCCCCACTTGGCACGATTAAACCACCAAGCGGTAAGACTGAACCGGCAATTTTTGTTCCTGCCAATAATGGTGGCAAAACTGACCCAAGATTTATTGCCAACAAAGGATCAGGGGTTTGAGTTTCAATCCAACGTCCTAACCAACCAGTTTTTGATGCAGTCAATGAACCACTTTGCCAAATCGACATTGATGCAAAATGTGAATGATCAGGGTTGGGATAACCAACTCCTCTAACAATTGCTAATTGTTTACTTTTCCAAAGTGAATGTAATCCAGACATAGCACCATTTAGAGCTAAGCCGTCAGATAAGGCCAGCGTTTGATTTTCAGTGTATGCAATTCCAGGCCGAAGTTTTTGATAAAGCGGATCGCTGATTGGAACTACGGTGTTGAGACCATCATTTCCACCATACAAAGTGACCACAACTAAAATTGGAGTGCCAAGTGGTAATGGCCTGGTAATCGCAGCCTGCACAATGTCTTCCAGAGACAAAGAGGTTGCAACAGATCCAATAGCACCGATTCCCGTTGCCTTTAAAAATTGTCTTCTAGTTAAAGTATCCATTTTTGACTCCTGTTTATTTTCCGCTCATGCATTGACTAAATACTCGGGCGAACAAATTGCTAGAAGAGATAATCTAGAAACATCTGACTGTGCGCCGATTAATGCTTGTTGAGTTCTTGTGCTCCAACTTGCGACTCCTAACCAATCAGCCAATAAATTGACCCGCTGATTTGCCGGAATTTGTTTTAACCAAGTTAAATCTGATTGCCTTACTAAATCACCAGCGAATTGAATTCGATACTGCGCACTAGATGCGGTTAACCATGCTTGATCAACTGGCCATCCACCAACATTTGGTGGATAAAACGGTAGTTGACCCAAGTTTTCTAAATATTTTGCAGCTCTACCGAGATTAGCTAGTTTTGAGGGAGTTATTGCGAGTGCTTTACAGACTGAAACAAACCACTCAACCGGGCTCTTCACCATAGAGTTTTCAGCGTCTGACATTGAACTATGTTGCACAAACACATTCATTAATTTAGAAATATCACG
>CAXBQO010000130.1:0-1665 GCA_963977945.1 uncultured bacterium | reverse complement strand
GGATTATCAGTCACTCTGGCGTTTAGATCTGGATTATTTAATATTGGTGCGCAAGGACAATTTATTGTTGGTGCGACATTAACTGCCTTCTTAGGTTTTCGTTATGAATTCCCGGCGATAGTTCACGTTCTAATTTGTTTAATTTCCGCCTTTTTGTTGGCTGGAATCTTTGGTGGTTTAGTTGGATTTCTAAAAGCTCGCACCGGCGCTCACGAAGTTATTGTGACAATCATGCTCAATTATGTAGCGCTCTACTTTTTGTTTTGGCTACTTTCCACCAAACCATTTTTGCGAGAGGGCCGGCAAGATCCAATCTCGCCACCAATTAATGATTCTGCGAAGTTGCCATTGCTGTTTGGTGACAAATTTCGAATCAGTATTGGAATCTTGATTGCACTATTAATTGCTTATCTAGTAAGTGTGTTACTAAATCGAACCACTTATGGTTTTAAATTTCGAGCAACGGGTTTGAATTCAAACGCAGCTACAACCGCTGGAATCTCTTCGCTCATGGTGATGACAATGGTGATGGCAGTTTGTGGTGGCTTAGCTGGATTAGGTGGTTCTTTAAGTATTTTAGGTGGTGAATACGCCTTAACCGCTGGCGTCGCCGGTTCATTTGGATTTGATGCAATTACCGTTGCATTGTTAGGTAGAGCAAAACCTGCTGGCACAATTTTTGCAGCCTTTTTGTTTGCGATGTTGCGCGCTGGCAGTAGAACAATGCAAGCCAGAACACAAACTCCAATTGATATTGTGTTGGTGATTCAGGCATTAATTATTTTGTTCATTGCCGCTCCATCTTTAGTTCGAGCAATATTTAAGATTAAAAATGTTAAAGAGGTAGAAACCATTCAAGCAAAAGGTTGGAATGGTTGATATGAATTCAGTAAAGAATTTGTTGCAGCAAAGAAAAGATGGAGTTTTCTTCACCTTAGTTTCACTTATTTTCCTGTGGGTTTACTCTGGCAATCATCCAAAACTTGAAACTACATTTGGTATAAAACTGCAAAAAGAATGGTCGGTGATTGATTCATTCAAGGTAGATTCAATTGGATTTGCTAAAACTCTGACGATTTTTGCGCTATTAATTTCGATTTTGCTGATAACACCGCTAATAAAGCCGAAAATTGCCCGCAAAGTAATTGATTATTTACTAAGCGTAATCACGTTGCTGGCATTTATTTCATGGGCGGCAAAGGGTCAGTTCATTCCATTAACTGGATTACTACAAGGCTCATTGCTACTTGCTGTGCCACTCATTTTTGGATCAATGGCAGGTGTAATTAGTGAGCGTTCTGGAGTAATCAATATTGCAATCGAGGGGCAATTATTAGCGGGCGCATTTGTAGCAGGCGTCACTGCTAGTTTGACCAAGAATCCGCTATATGGATTAGCGGTTGCTCCTATAGCTGGCGCGCTTATCGGCATTTTGCTGGCGGTATTTTCAGTGAAATATCAAATTGACCAAGTAGTACTTGGCTTCGTCATCAATGTTCTAGTAATTGGCTTGACTAACTTTTTATACAAGAAACTTTTAATTCCATATCAAAATACTTGGAATGTGGGTGGCACATTAAAGAATATAAAGATTCCAGTACTTGGTGATTTGCCAATACTTGGTCCAATTTTGTTTGATCAAAACATAATTGTTTATTTGATGTA
>CAXBQO010000129.1:0-1682 GCA_963977945.1 uncultured bacterium | reverse complement strand
GTTAAACATCCGGGCGTAGACAAAATCGCATTTACCGGTTCAACTGAAGTTGGCAAAGCAATTGCCAGATCAATTGCAAATACTGCAAAAGTAGCCACGCTAGAACTTGGTGGCAAAGCGGCAAATATTGTTTTTAATGATGCTGCAATTGATGAAGCGGTCGAAGGAATTATCAACGGTATCTTCTTCAATCAAGGACATGTCTGTTGCGCCGGTTCAAGATTATTAGTGCAAGAGGATATTTCGACAGAGTTAATTGAGAAATTACAACGGCGAATTTCATTGATTCGCGTTGGTGATCCAATGGATAAAAACACCGATATGGGTGCAATTAATTCTGCTGCCCAACTACAAAAAATTAATGAGTTAGTTAAATCTGGAGCCGATGAAGGCGCACAGATGTGGCAATCTGATTGCAAATTGCCAACTGCCGGATATTGGTTTGCGCCCACAATATTTACCGGCGTATCTCAATCACATCGCATCGCTCGTGAAGAAATTTTTGGACCAGTACTTTCAGTCTTAACATTCCGCACCCCACAAGAAGCAATTGAAAAAGCAAACAACACTCAATATGGATTATCCGCTGGAGTTTGGAGCGACAAGGGTTCAAAAATTATGTGGGCGGCAAAGCAATTAAAAGCCGGTGTCATTTGGGCTAATACATTTAACAAATTTGATGCCGCTTCACCTTTTGGTGGCTATAAAGAATCTGGTTGGGGCCGTGAAGGTGGCAAGCATGGTTTGTTGGCGTATATAAAGGCGGGTAAGTGATGAGCCGCGTAGAAGTAATGAAAACTTACAAACTATTTATTAATGGTGCATTTGTACGTAGTGAATCTGGCCGAAGCTATGAGATTAAAAATTCCAAAGGAAAATTTTTAGCCAACCCCGCTCAAGCTTCGCGAAAAGATTTACGAGATGCAGCTGTTGCTGCAAAAGCTGCCTTTGCGGTTTGGAGTGAAGCAACTGGATATAACCGCGGACAAATTTTGTACCGCATCGCTGAAATGTTAGAGGGAAGAAGCAGCCAATTTGTATCTGAAATAGTGGCGCAATCTGGAATTTCTACTAAAGCAGCTGAAAAAGAGGTAAGTGCTGCGATTGATTTATGGGTTTGGTACGCCGGTTGGTGTGACAAATTAGCAAGCGTTGGTGGAAATCAAAATCAGATTGCCGCTTCCTTTTACAACTTCACCACCCCAGAACCACTGGGAGTAATTGCTATTTTGCCAACTGAAAATAAAAATGGATTAGTAAATTTAGTGGCAAGTGTTGCCCCGGTAATTGCCGCTGGAAATAGCGCAATATTGATCGCGCCAGAGTCTGCCCCACTTACTGCGATGACTTTGGCAGAAGTTTTAGCAACTAGCGATTTACCAGCAGGAGTAATAAATATTTTAACTGGTAAAAGTCAAGAGTTAATTAGCTGGGTTAGTTCACATATGGAAATTGATGGCGTTGACGCTAGCGGTGTTTCAAAAACAGATTTAGCTGCCATGAAAGTTGGCGGAGCAGAAAATTTGAAGCGAATTCATAAATTCACTGATGAAAAATCGTTAGAAAGAATTTTAAAATTTATGGAACAAAAAACTATTTGGCAGCCAATCGGAATTTAATTTTTAAGCACTAATTCTCAAATACTCTGGCTTTACCTGTTTTTCAATAATTTCTAATCGCTC
>CAXBQO010000128.1:0-1687 GCA_963977945.1 uncultured bacterium | reverse complement strand
AAATCATTAATTTTTGTAGCTTGAACTCGGTGAATCACATCTAATACAACTTCACCTTCGTTTGCATCTACTTCGACATCATGCAGTGCGCCTTCTTTAGCGCTGCCACGCCAAATTTTTAGTTTAATTTTGCGTGCCATTACCGACCTCCCGCCGAAGCCAATACCTGACTCATCTCTTCTTGAGTGAAATATTTTTCTAATTCGTGCGGATCAAAGAGAGATAAAAGTTCTGTAGGCATCATTGGTAACTTTTGCTTGTTTGTTGAAACGGAATTGCCATCCCAATTACAAATTAAATTAAATTGCCGCCAAGCAGGATCCATCTTCGGGAAGTCATCGCGGGTGTGACCGCCTCGAGATTCTTCGCGAGTTAATGCCGCTTTCGCGATGCACTCTGAAACTAACAGCATATTTTCTAAATCTAATGAAAGATGAAAACCTGGATTAAATTGTCTGCTACCTGAAACTGAAACTTTTTCAATGCGGGCTCTAAATTGAGAAATTTTTTCAATCGCATCTATAAGTTCTGTTTTAGTTCTAATAATTCCAACTAATGATTGCGTTAAATCCTGTAATTCTTGATGAATTGAATATGGATTTTCACCACCAGATCGAGTAAATGGTTTTTCAATTCGCTCTTGCGCTCTCTTAATTGATTCAGTTGTGGCAGTTTTTTTATTTTGCATTTTCTTTAAATATTCAATAGCACCAAGACCAGCACGGCGGCCAAAAACTAAAAGATCAGAGAGTGAATTACCGCCGAGTCGATTTGAACCATGCATTCCACCTGCTACTTCACCTGCTGCAAACAAACCTGCCACGCCAACTGCTGCTGCTGTATCTGGTTCTACTTCGATTCCACCCATTACATAGTGACAAGTCGGGCCAACTTCCATTGGTTGCTCGGTAATATCAACATCAGCTAACTCTTTGAATTGATGCCACATTGAAGGCAAGCGACGTTTAATTTCATCAGCTGGCAAACGTTTGGAAACATCTAAGAAAACTCCACCGTGGGGTGAGCCGCGGCCGGCTTTTACTTCGGAATTAATTGCTCGGGCTACCTCATCGCGCGGCAATAATTCTGGCGGGCGACGATTGTTGGCTTGATCTTTGTACCAACGATCGGCTTCAGCTTCATTATCTGCATATTTATCTTTGAAAACTTCTGGAATGTAATTAAACATAAAGCGCTTGCCCTCAGAATTAGTAAGCACTCCACCATCGCCACGAACAGATTCGGTGACAAGTAATCCGCGAACTGAAGGTGGCCACACCATTCCGGTTGGATGAAACTGAACAAATTCCATATCAACCAATTTGCCGCCGGCTTTTAACGCCAACGCATGGCCGTCGCCAGTGCCTTCCCATGAATTACTAGTTACTTTAAAAGATTTTCCAATTCCACCGGTCGCCAAAATTACTGCCGGCGCTTCAAACAAAATTTCATTTCCGGTTTCGCGCCAATATCCATATGCACCAGTAACTTGATTACCGTCTTTTAGAATTTCAGTTATGGAGCATTCGGCAAAAACTTTTAAGTGACTCTCAAAACTTCCGGTTTCGCGTTTATCTTTTTGTTGCAGCGCCACAATTCTTTGTTGCATTGTGCGAATTAATTCCAAGCCAGTGCGATCGCCAACGTGAGCTAAGCGCGGATATTCATGCCCGCCGAAATTTCGTTG
>CAXBQO010000127.1:0-1842 GCA_963977945.1 uncultured bacterium | reverse complement strand
ATCAGCGCTGGCTGCGGTTTAGTTTTCTTCACTAGATATAGACAAATACAGCAGACCAGCGGCAACTAGCAATATTCCGATCCAACTTTTTTGGGTCAAAGTTTCATGAAGTACTACCGAAGCCAAAATTGTTGCGGTGGCAGGTTCGGCTAAAACCAAAGTATTTGCAACTGAAGATCTAAGTCCTACTAAACCTTTAGCGTAAGAGACATAAGCGATTGCAGTCGGAACCAGCGCCAACCAAAAGAGCATCGCAAAACCATCAGTTGATGCAATCCAAGTAAAACCTGAAAATAAAAGAATTGGCAGCGCCAAAATGCCTGCAAGTTTAAAAGTTTCAAACATTACATAAGTTGTGTCAGCACCAGAGCGCAAAACTTGTTTGCTAGCGACAGTGAAAATTGAGAACGATAATCCAGCGCCTAGTGCCAGTAAAAAGCCGGCCGGTTTAAATTCTGAAATTCCCTTCGCGGTGCCTAATAAAAAGATTCCGATGGTGGTAAATAGTGTTGCGATTAGCCAATTTAATTTAGGTTTGTTTTTATGCCATAAAAAATCAACGATTCCGGTTAAAACCGGTACCGAACCAAGAGCGGTCACGGTTCCTATTGCAACACCAGTAATTCTTACCGCTGAGAAAAGCGCTAATTGATACGCCAAAACTCCTATTGCGCTGATCCAAATTAATTTGGCATTTAGTTTTTGTTTTTCAAAATTTGAGCGTTTTAAATACAGCCAAATTAAAAACGCGCCTAATGGCAATCGGGAAGCGCCGACTGCTAATGATGAAACACCATCTGGACCTAATGCTTGTGCGGTTCCGGTTGTGCCAAAACAAACACCAGCCAAAATAATCAATAAGTAATTGCGTTTTGCGTTCATTATCAGAGGAAATCGTAATGGTTTGCTGGCAGATATTATTGCCGCATGGTAACCGCGCGAGTTGATTTAAATTCAAATCAACTTGAAACTTTAAAAAAGTTAGTTGATGGTCGCGTTAGTACAAATGAATCAATACTTGATCAACACGGAAAAGATGAAAGTGCGATTCCACCAGTTAGACCATCTGCAGTAGTGACGGTAAAAAATACGCAAGAAATTTCAGCGGTCCTTAAATATTGCAATAGTGAAAAAATTCCAGTGGTGGCATTTGGCGCTGGCTCATCATTAGAAGGTCATGTGTTGCCACTTTATGGCGGAATTTCTTTAGATTTAACCGAGATGAATCAGATCTTAGAAATTAGACCAGATGATTTATTGGTACGGGTACAAACTGGTGTGCATCGAATGGAACTAAATGAAAAATTAGCCTCCTCTGGTTTATTTTTTAGCGTAGATCCCGGTGCAAATGCCACATTGGGCGGAATGGCAGCAACTGGTGCAGCCGGAACCACCACGGTTCGTTATGGATCAATGCGCGAAAATGTTTTAGCTCTGACCGCGGTATTAGCTGATGGCACGGTAATTAACACCGGCCGCGAAACTAGAAAATTATCGGCCGGTTATGACTTAACTAGATTGTTGGTTGGCAGCGAAGGAACGCTGGCGATTATTACCGAATTAACTTTGCGAGTTTATGGAATTCCAGAAAAAATGGCGGCGGCAATTGTGCGCTTTCCTACCCTGTCAGATGGAGTTAATGCGGCAACTGCAATTGTGCGAAGTGGAATCGCAATTGCTCGGTGTGAATTCTTAGATGAAAAGTGCATCAAAAATGTAAATGCACACGATGGATTAAATTTAAGGCAAGCGCCAACCTTATTTTTTGAGTTTCACGGAAGTCCGCAAGGCGTACAAGAAGATGCACAATCTGTAAAAGATATTGTCGGCGAATTTAACGGT
>CAXBQO010000126.1:0-1878 GCA_963977945.1 uncultured bacterium | reverse complement strand
ATCGGTATTCATCTTTTGCAATTCCGTCTATTAAATAACCTGGAAGCAAAATTACTGCAGCACATATAAGTTGAATCGTCGCAAGTTGAGTTGGTTCTAATTTGTAAGGTAAAACAAAGCGGCGCGAATATGGAAAGGAAAATCCATAACAAGTAACAGCCAAGATCAAAAGTAATATGTAAAGAATTGGATTATTTCCAAAACCGTTCCAGATTCCGACAACAATTGAAACGCCAATGAATCCAATTAATAAACCAATAATTTGAGCAGATTTTGGTTTTTCATCTCGGCCGATCAAGATAATTGCCAGCACCGTCATAAGTGGCGTGACCGCATTGATAATTCCAGCCAAAATTGAAGTTACTTTGGTTTCAGCTAGCGCAAATAAAATTCCTGGAATCACGTTGAGTAAAAGTGAGACGACTAAAAGGTGTCCCCAAATTCTTTTATTTCTAGGTAGTTTTGCTTTTGTTATTTTCGAAATTAAAACAAGCGTGACTGCACCCAGAAAACAGCGGCCAAATGCAACTCCTATTGGAGTTAGAAATTCCAAACCATTTTTTATAAATAGAAATGACATTCCCCAGGTAATTCCTAGGAAAATATAGGAAGCGAGCCAGCTCTTACGCACTGCGTGAATCTACTTCATCAATCACGTAAGTAAACTCATCACGTGAACGGTTCAATTGCATTAGTTGGTTCAGGTGAATATTTGCCACAAATGATGCAATTAGAACAATCGCTAATTGATGATGGCGTTAAAAATGGTAAGCAACCTGTTTATGTTCAGATTCCAACGGCAGCAGGGCAAGAAAGTTCACAGCGCTTGGAATATTGGAAAAATCTTGGCCAAGCACAGGCAGATAGATTAGGAATAACCGCAAAATTCTTGCCAATTTTTAAACGTGAAGATTCATTTAATTTAGATTTTGCAAACACAATTGAAAACAGCGCGCTGATTTATATGTCAGGCGGAGATCCACATTATTTAGCTGCCACGTTAATTGATTCTCCGGTTTGGCAAGCGATTTATTCCAATTGGAAATCTGGTAGTTCACTTGCTGGTTGTAGCGCGGGTGCGATGGTATTAAGTGCAGAGATTCCGCATTTTCGTTTATCTAGAAAAGAGCCAACTAAAGGTTTTAACTTGCTGCCAAACATTCGAGTGATTCCGCATTTTGATAAATTCTTTAAATGGATTCCAGAGTCAGCAGCAAAAATAATGATGCAAGTTCCAGATGGAATAACATTGATTGGCATTGATGAAATGACTGCGTTGGTGAAGAGGGCAGGTCAAGATAGTTGGCAAGAATTTGGTACGGGAAAAGTGCGAGTTTTAAAAGGTGAATTAATTTAGTTTAAGAGTTATTGCGCTTACATTTTTCAGAACAGTATTTAACATTTTGCCAATCTTTGGCCCATTTTTTACGCCACTCAAAAGGCTTTTCACAACGCACACAAATCTTTGGTGCGAAGCCATTTTTCGTTCTGGCAACGCGCATTATTCGAGCGGACCGAGTAAGTAATCCTTTAGTGCATCTGCTGGATCATTTTGTCCGCGATGTTGGCTATTAAATGATGCCGAACCATCAACGCCACAAATTCCTACTATGCGCTGTTGTCCACCAGGATGAAGGTTGATCCATTTAGTTAAGTCATAAACCTTGCCATTGATTGCACTCCAGCAACTTGATCTGGTGTTGTTTTGACGAACCTTTGCCATTGTGTATCCAGAAGATGTCGCCGAACTCGCAGATGTAGATGGAGTTGCAGAAGCAGTCGGTGTTTTAGATGGTGTAACAGAAGGTGTTATAGATGGTGTAACAGAGTTAGATACCGTTATAGACGGTGTAACTGTTGGTGTTACTGTTGGTGTAA
>CAXBQO010000125.1:0-1944 GCA_963977945.1 uncultured bacterium | reverse complement strand
AAACCAACATTCACCGACTCTGGCGGTTTTCAAGTTATGTCACTTGGTGCCGGATTTAAAAAAGTTATCGCTATGACTGAAGACTTGGAACAAGAAGAAGTTGTTGCACACAAAAAAGATCGGCTCGCAAAAGTTGATGAAGATGGAGTTACTTTCAAATCACACCTAGATGGTTCAGAACATAGATTCACGCCAGAAATTTCGATGCAAGTTCAACACCAAATTGGTGCTGACATTATGTTTGCATTTGATGAATTAACGACTTTGATGGATACAAAAAGTTATCAAACCAAATCGTTAGAGCGCACCAGATTGTGGGCCATTCGCTGCTTGGCAGAACATGCGCGCCGTACAAAGTTGAGATCAGATAAACCGTACCAAGCGTTATTCGGCGTAATTCAAGGAGCGCAGCACGAAGATTTGCGTCGCAAAGCAGCTAAAGATCTTGGAGCAATGGAAAAAGATGGCACAAGTTTTGATGGCTTTGGAGTCGGTGGTGCGGTTGATAAAAATATGATGACGCAAATTCTTACTTGGGTAAATGAAGAGTTACCGCAAGATAAACCGCGGCATTTTCTGGGGATCGGTGAGCCAGAAGATTTATTTATCGGAGTAGAAAATGGCGCCGACACTTTTGATTGCGTCTCAGCTTCAAGGCAAGCTCGCACCAGTTCGGTCTACACAAATAAGGGACGATTAAATGTCTCAAATGCGCCATATAAAAAAGACTTTTCTCCAATTGAAGAAAGTTGCGGTTGCTATACCTGTAAAAATTACACTCGAGCCTATTTGTGTCACTTATTTAGAGCAAAAGAAATGGTCGCATCAACTTTAGCCACCATTCACAACGAATACTTCATTATTAATTTAGTAAATCAAATGCGTGAAGCAATACTAAAAAATGAGTTTTATGAACTTAAGACTGATTTTCTAGGTAGATATTTAGGTAATCGCGCCGTCTAAGAAACTCGGGGCAAATTCCAGCGATACTTAATTGATAACGCTCTAAAACCAACCACAATAATCCCTGCAATTACACCACTTACTTCGATTGGCAATGAAGTCGGTTGCAAAATCGCAAAGACGCTTGCTCCAAGAAAAGCGCAAGTTCCAATTGTTTCCCGATGTAACAAAACTGGTTCAACTTGGCATAAAACATCCCGCAATAATCCACCAGCAACTGCGCTAATAATTCCGAGAATCACCGCCGCAAAACTTGGGGCGTAATGTTGAAGTGAGTACTGAACACCAACAACTGTCGAGAAAGCTAAACCAATTGAATCAAGCGTCAGAATCACAAAACCAATTGGTTTGGTAACTCGAATAAGAATTGTCACAAGTACCGC
Source organism: uncultured bacterium (assembly GCA_963977945.1). GTDB lineage: Bacteria > Actinomycetota > Actinomycetes > Nanopelagicales > Nanopelagicaceae > CALMJB01. Next base: position 598 of record CAXBQO010000125.1, on the reverse strand, counting down.
GCCAAGAATTGCCAGAAAAAACCAAGGTTTTTGCAGCCATAGCGGCCGCTCACCTAAACAAAGATTTCTAATGGTGGAGCCGGTTAACGAAGCAACCGTGGCTACCAACAAAATACCGCCGTAATCCATCTTTCGATCTGCGGCCAACCTTGCGCCAACTAATGCGAAAGCGAAGGTAGCAATTAAATCTAACGCCGCAACCATTCTCTAATAGTAAAGAGTGAAGTATGTTCAACCTATGAATGAAGCACGCAAACCACTTAGAATCGGTTTATTAGGTGCCGCTCGTATCGCGCCTTCGGCAATTATTTTTCCAGCTCAAGCCACAGGTCATGAATTAAGCGCGGTCGCTGCCCGAGATATCAATAGAGCAAAAGATTTTGCGAAGCAGTACCAAATTAAAAAAACTTATGGAAGTTATCAGGAATTAATTGATGACCCAGAAATTGATGTGGTTTACAACGCGCTTCATAATGGTGGGCACGCTCCCTGGAATATGCGAGCGCTCGCCGCTGGAAAACATGTGTTGTCTGAAAAACCTTCTGCTAGTAACGCCGCGGAAGCGCAAGAGGTAATTAACGCGGTTGAAAAATCTAAA
>CAXBQO010000124.1:0-1955 GCA_963977945.1 uncultured bacterium | reverse complement strand
AGTGGCATCAATAAATACCGATCGCATCCAATCCAAAATTGCTTGCGGTGAGACTCCAGCTAAATTTGCGATATTACTTAAAACCATAAGTCTTGGAATGTGATGCACCCAAGCACGTTCTTTTACATCTGAAATTATCGAACTTAAACAGTTCATCTTTGTGCAAGATGGATCTTCAAACATTGGTAACAATTTATTTTTTGCTGCTAATTTGTTTTCATCTCGGTACTTTTCACCTAGATACCAATACATCGCATTTACATATTCGCGCCAGCCAATTACCTGTCTGACAAAACCTTCAACTGAATTTAATGCCAACCCATGCTTTTTATAGGCAGTTACAACTTCTTGAATAACTTCGCTGGCATGAAGTAACCCATTATTTAGATATGGACTGATAACAGAATGGTTAAGGGTCCAAGAGTCATTTGTCATAGCATCTTCATAAGGGCCAAAATCTTCCAGCGAATTTGCGATAAAAGATTTCAATCTTGCTAAGGCACCTTTACGAGTAGTCGCCCAGTTACCGATTTTTTTCTCACCCCAGTAATCAAAATCAGCTAAATCTTTTGCAACTTCTTCATCTATGTCATCAGTTTCAAATCGGTCATATTTTGGCCATTTATGGTTTTTTGGTGGCGGCAGTCGATTGTCGGCATCGAAATTCCACTTGCCACCTTCAGGTTTTCCAGCCGAAATTAAGATATTTAGTCGGCTTCTCTGCCAGCGATAGAAATCTTCCATTTTGAAAGATTTGTATCCAGCAGCCCAAGATTTAAAATCATTTCGATCTGTTAAGAAAAAATCATTTGCGACAAATTCCACACCAATTTTCGATAAATTTTGCAATAACTTATATGAAGATGGTTCTGCCGAAATAACATTCTTGATCGCATATTTTTTCTTTGCTTGCAAAATTCCATCAGCGGTAGTTGGCGCTTTCAAATATTCAACTTGAAATCCTTTTGCTTTGGCTTCAACTATAAAATGTTTAGCACTTGAAATAAGAAAGTGGACCCGCTGAAAATGCCACCTACTTTGTTTCATCATGCGTTCGCTCTCGACCAGAACTATTAAATCTTTTGACTTATTTGCGGATTTCATCGCACCATAATTCAAATTAAGTTGGTCATGACTTACATAGATAATCCGCTCAAGATTTTGGCGCGAAGTACTCATGAACTCAGAGTAGAATATGGGCTTACGATTTTGGGAGAAAATAACAATGCGCTTTGGTGTCTTAACCGGTGGTGGCGATTGCCCAGGTTTAAATGCAGTTATCCGTGCTGTAGTTCGTAAAGGTGTTAAAGAGTACGGTTATGAATTCATTGGTTTTCGAGATGGTTGGCGTGGTCCACTTGAAGGATTAACGATGCCGTTAGATATGGCAGCAACCCGTGGCATCTTGCCTCGTGGTGGAACAATTTTGGGATCTTCTCGCACCAACCCTTTCAAAATTGAAGGTGGCGTAGAAAAAATCAAAGAGAATTTAGCAAAAATGAATATTGATGCACTTATTGCAATTGGCGGCGAAGACACTTTGGGTGTTGCCACCAAGCTCCATGCATTGGGTGTAAAAGTTATTGGAATTCCAAAAACAATTGATAATGACTTAAACAATACCGACTACACATTTGGATTTGATACTTCGGTAAATATCGCAGTTGAAGCGATTGATCGTTTACACACAACCGCCGAGTCACATCACCGAGCATTAATTGTTGAAGTAATGGGTCGGCATGCAGGTTGGATCGCGCTGCATTCAGGTATTGCTGGCGGTGCATCGTGCATCTTGATTCCAGAAGTTAAATTTTCAGTAGATAAAGTTTGTGAGTGGGTGCAGTCTCGATTTAAACAAAGTTATGCCCCAATCATTGTTGTAGCTGAAGGTGCGATTCCACAAGACGGAGATTTAGTAACAAAAGATGCCACCACTGATGCTTTTGGACATGTGA
>CAXBQO010000123.1:0-2053 GCA_963977945.1 uncultured bacterium | reverse complement strand
AAAATCAAAAACATCTTTATGGAAAAAATCTCGCTTAAATAAAGTACCAGCACCACTTGTTGCAAATAAGTCAGGGGATGGGCCGTTAGTTTTAGAGTATTGCTTGCGCCAATCACTATATGCAGCAATTTGTCCATCTCGTTTTTTAGTTATTTTATGAGTACGCGATGCAATCACATTCTCTGGAAACAATTGCGCTTGAATCATTAAATGTTTAGTCAATGTTGGTTCATAAATTAAATCATCATCCACACAAATCACCGGTAAATCAGAGCGTTGCAGGGTTGGAATCAACTTCTTAGCCGGACCCCAATCATCAACTGAAAATACTTTCACTGCTGATTGTTCTAATGTGGCGCGAATCGAACTTGGTAAATCGCTGAAATCTTGATGAGCCAGATTTAGGTGAATTTCATTTGCCGGTAATTCTTGTCGAGTAAGTGATTCAACAACGAGTGGCAGAGTTTTAAATCTATTAGGAACTGAAGTAAAAGAAATTATGAATTCTGGCTTCTTTATGGCAACTAATTGACGAGTTTTTGAAGACTTTCTTAAAGATCTGGAACGCTGGTTTATTTTAGTTTGATTCCAAATTTTCTTAAGTCTTGCCAAAATAAAACGTTTCATTGGTTGCGTTTAATCTGATCTTTAACCATCTCAATCAGAAGTTTGCTATCTACTTTCCAATCATTTGGAACTCTTACCGTCTTTTTTAGCACTTCATACTCTTTTAGTTTCGGCGCCAAACGTTTCAAAACTTTTGTATCCCACGGAGCAATAAGAATGTAATTTTTCGTGTTTGAAGCACCAAAAATATAGGTTTCACCAAGTTTTACCATTGGTTTATTCCAGGCAATCACTAATTCCAATTTTGGATATTTCTTTTGTAATACTTTAAAAATAGCTTTCATTGTTTTAGCTTGTTGTTTATCGATTTTTTTGAAGAATTCATCAGGTTTTGCAAATCGCTTTGATGATTTTGATCCGCGAGAATACATAACAAGGGCGTTGGCATGTGCTTGAGAAAAGCCATAGTTTTCTTTTAGATAACGAATTTGTTCTGGGTATTTTTTATCTTTCAGTTTTTCCATCACCGAGAACCAATATTTCATCGGTTGTTCGTAACGCTTTTCAATCAGCGGAAAATATGAACTGCGCTCTGATTTATCTGTCATCGCGTAATCACTTTTGCAATTGCAACTGAACTAGTGATCAGACCAAAAACTCCCATAAGTCGACCACCTATTCCTATGTTTAGAGATATCAAATAGATTCCAACTAAAACTGCCGGAACCCCGAACAACAGCGTAAAGAAAACTGAGTACTTTTTTCTAATTCGTTTGCTGAGAACTGCAATAAGTAGCGAAATTGGCCCGCCAGCTACGGTTATCAAAACCAGAATTGCAGCTGCGATAGCCAAAGATTCCATTTTATAAAAGTTCCCATCGAATTCATTGATTGATGGAGTAGCCTAACTCTCAACTATTGTAGATAGAAAACGTGGAGAGAAAATGCTTACTCGAAGAAATTTCATTTGTGGAAGTTTAGGTTTAGCAATCGCTGGAATTACAGCAGATTTTGCAAATGCAGCTATAGGAAAAGCCAGCACCGTTAATGGAAAATTAGTTGTTGATCTAGCAGCAAATACTGCATTAAATAAAGTTGGCGGAGCAGCCACATTTGATGGCGCAAGTCTTGGACCAATTGGAATAGTGCGCACTTCAAGTGCAGCAAATGGCTTTGCAGTTTTGAGTTTGGCATGTCCACATCAAGGTGTTCCAGTCGAGCAAGTTGGCACTCAATGGGTTTGCAAGCAAGGCCATAATTCTGCGTTTGCAATGAACGGAACATTAAAACGCGGACCTGCAAAAACTGGTCTGAGCAAAATTAAATTTACCGCCACCAAAAAAACTATCACTGTTGGTTAATTTTTAATGCGCGTTGCCAGAACGAAAAATGGCTTCGCACCAAAGATTTGTGTGCGTTGTGAAAAGCCTTTTGAATGGCGTAAAAAATGGGCAAAGGATTGGCAAAACGTTAAATACTGTTCTGA
>CAXBQO010000122.1:0-2213 GCA_963977945.1 uncultured bacterium | reverse complement strand
GCAAGATTTATCAATTGAATGTTGCTAATAACAGCATCTTCAGCATTCCAACCTTGACGGTTAAATCCTGAACCAGCCAATGCATATCCTTGCAATAACAATTCACTTGCAACCGCTTCGCTTGGAGCTACTTCAGCTTCCATGTTTACGCCGGTAGCAACCGGATTAACAACTGGGATTGCAGGAAGTGGTACCGCGAAACGAATACCGTGTGACCACAACATAAGAGTGCCGTTGAACTTACTTGGCATACGAATTTCGTATTTTGCACCTAGGTCATCTACTCCAGTGCAAGACTCATATGCGAGCTGATAACTAGAACCAGCATCGGTACAAGTTGGATCAGCTGCACGTGCTGTCGATGGAATTGCCACCGACATAGTTACAACTAATGCTGCTGCTATTGATGCAGCAAAAGATTTCTTCATGTAGTTATTTTTCATGAGTTGTTTGGGATTCCTTTCGCTGGAATCGGTAGACGCTTGTAATCAGATTTAACAATGTCTCCGGCGCCAGAATCGGTGGTGTAAACAACTGGAGTTGTACCAGTTGCTGGCTTTAATTCACCTTTTGCATTCAACTTTCCAAACCAGTAACCGTTGTAACCAACGCGACTGGAAGAAGAGAAGTTAAGTGGCACTAATCCTGCACTGGCAAATGTCGCACCTTTATTTTCGATTGCGCTGATTAAACCCTCACGAGTTAGGTTTTTTCCAGCGGCACGCAAAGCCTGCACAGTCAACATCGCTGAGTTCATACCCTGCAAAACCACGTTGTCGAATGTGACACCTGGGTTGTATTTGGTATTAATCGCGGTGAATTGAGCAACATACTCATCAGTGGTGTCTTTAGCATCTGGGAAGAAAGAGGCAGCAATTAAGCCGTCAATTGTTGTTGTCTTTACACCAAGAGCTAGCAATGTATTTGCATCGCCGCCGACTGAACCAGCCATGAAAGTTAATTTACCGATTAAGTTCAAATCTTCGGCAGCTTTCAAAACAGTTGCAGTTACATCTGTAGTTCCAAACAAAATTACAAGTTTGAGTGGAGTTGCAGAAATTGCGGTCAAATAATTCTTTGCCACATCAGCTGTAACTGAAGATGTTGGGTACAAAGTTGTATTTGCTGGTGGAGTCTTAGCAGCGGTGAAACCGGCTATTCCATCCTTACCAAACTCATCTGCTTGTGCAAACAATGCAAATGGTTGGCCAGACAAATTGTCTTTGATGTACTTCGCCATGATTTTTGCTTCCATCGCATAGCTAGGAAGAATGGTGAAAGTAGTTGGATATTTTGTTTTGTTAGCAAAGCCACTGTATCCAGTGTTCACAAACAAATCTGGCACATTCTTCGCAGCAAGAGCTGCAGCGGTGTACGCCTTTGAATGTGTGGCGGTACCAAGAGCACCGACCAAAGCAAATACTTGATCTTGTAAAATCAATTTTGTTGTTTGAGTAGCTGCCAAAGTTGGCAAATACTTATCATCACGAGCGACGAGAGTGATCTTGCGACCATTTACTCCGCCATTTGCGTTTATGTAATCAAAGTAGGCCTTCATCGCGCCCGGAAGTTTTCCGTAAACGCGGCCAGCGCTACCTGTGGTTGGTGAAGAGATACCAAGCTTAATTTCAGTTGCGGTAACTCCCGGGTCAGCTGCTACAGCCGGCGTCACAAGTGAGCCAACTAGAGCCATCGCCCCCACCGAAGCGATTACAACTCGCTTCAATTTATTAGTGTTGATCATTTATTTCCTTCCAGTAATAATCACTACTACTTTTATATTTATTTACCTATATTTATTTGTTTTCTACCCATTACTTTTTTACTTGAACTCCTAGTTTTCAAAATATCGCCAGGTCCATTCGGCGAGAACAAGACCGCCAAAATCAGCAGCATGCTCACCAAAAAGCCTGGCAATGTGGAGGTTAGTCTTTCAGAACCGCCCAAACTTGTCACAACAGAATCGGCGATTTCTGGAATTACTACTAAAACTAAGGCGCCAAAAACTACTCCCCGCAGGCTGTACACGCCAGTAACAACGGCACCAGTCAAAATTAGGAAAGAAAGGCTTAATGGGAAAGCACTCGGTGAAACTGCACTAATTAGCATTACCAGCAAAGCCCCAGCCAAACCAGAGAATGCAGATGAAATTGCAAACGCAAAAACTTTCAATCTTCCAGGATTTAATCCTGATAATGCTGCCGCAGTTTGAT
>CAXBQO010000121.1:0-2263 GCA_963977945.1 uncultured bacterium | reverse complement strand
CATGTGTAGTAGCAATTAATGCCGAAGCGGTCACTATTAAACAAGTTGAATTACGTACAATTGAAGAAGCATTTAAAGATGGTCGCGTTAAACCAATGGTGCCAGATCGTTTAACTGGAAAAACTGTTGCGGTAATTGGGTCTGGTCCAGCAGGGCTAGCGGCAGCACAACAATTAACTCGAGCCGGTCACACCGTCGCTGTTTATGAAAGAGCAGATCAAATTGGTGGATTACTTCGCTATGGCATTCCAGAATTTAAAATGGAGAAATCAATTTTAGATCGCAGATTAAATCAAATGGAACAAGAGGGAACCAGATTTAGAACCAATGTAAATGTCGGTGTTGATATCACTGGCTCACAACTTCGAACAAAATACGATGCAATTGTTTTAGCAATCGGAGCGACCAATTGGCGAGATTTAAATGTCCCCGGCAGAAATTCAAATGGAATCTACCAAGCAATGGAGTATTTACCTTGGGGCAATAAACAAGCTTTAAACATTAGCGAACCACAAATCTCAGCTCACGGAAAAGATGTGGTGATTTTAGGTGGCGGCGATACTGGCGCAGATTGTCTTGGCACCGCGATTAGACAAGGCGCAAAATCTGTAACCCAACTTGAAATTATGCCCAGACCAACAGAAGAAAGACCGAGTGGTCAACCATGGCCAACTTATCCAATGATTTATCGCGTTAGTTCGGCTCATGAAGAAGCGGGCGAAAGGTTGTATTCAGTATCTACTGAAAGTTTTGATGTGGATTCATCTGGAAATGTTTGTGCATTAAATTTGATAGAAACTAAATTTGTTAATGGAAAATTTGAAAAAGTGGCTGGTAGTGAGAAAAAAATTGCTGCCAATATGGTGTTGCTAGCAATGGGTTTTACCGGCCCTGAACAAAGTAATTTGCTAAAGCAATTAGAGGTAACAACTGATGAACGTGGAAATATTAAAAGAAATAATCTTTACGAAACGCAAACTGCTGGAGTATTTGTCTGTGGTGATGCCGGTCGCGGTCAATCATTGATTGTTTGGGCGATTGCTGAAGGTCGTAGTGCTGCCTCTGCTGTAGATAAATTTTTAACTGGAATTACTCAACTCCCATCTCCGATTGAACCAACTGCGCGTCCATTAATGGTCTAACTTCGCCAGATAGAATTAACTCATGAGAAGAGCGAAGATCGTATGCACTATTGGGCCAGCGGTCTCCAGCCCTGAAAAAATTGCACAATTAATCGATGCCGGAATGAATATGGCTCGATTAAATTTATCTCACGGCACAACAACCGATCATGAAAAAAGTTTTAACGCTATTCGCGCGGCCGCTAAATCAAAGGATCAACCGATTGCAATTTTGGTTGATTTACAAGGACCAAAAATTCGCCTGGGAAAGTTTCAAGCCGGTCCATATCTATTATCGGTTGGAGACAAATTCACCATCACTACTGAGGAGATGCTGGGCGATAAAAATAAGGCCAGCACAACTTATAAAGATTTACCAAAAGATTGTCAGGTCGGGGATCAACTTTTAATCAATGATGGCAAGGTTGTATTAGAGGTATTGAGTAAAAACAATTCCACCGTTGAAACCAAAGTTTTAGTAGGCGGAGAAATCAGCAATAACAAAGGTATAAATCTGCCTGGTGTCTCAGTCTCTGCGCCGGCATTGACTGAAAAAGATGCCGAAGATTTGCGTTGGGGACTAAAAATGGGGGCTGATTTCATAGCGCTTTCATTTGTTCGATCCGCCAAGGACATAGATGGCGTTAAAAAAATTATGAATGAGATGAAAGTTCAAATTCCAGTTATTGCAAAAATTGAAAAGCCACAAGCAATTAAAAATATTGCCGAGATTGTTGCTGCTTTTGATGGGGTAATGGTGGCTCGCGGTGATCTTGGGGTAGAACTACCGATAGAAGATGTACCAATGCTGCAGAAACAATGTGTGACATTGGCTCGAGAAAATGCCAAGCCGGTAATTGTTGCAACTCAAATGTTGGAATCAATGATTAATAACTCCACTCCCACTCGAGCTGAAGCTACAGATTGTGCAAATGCAGTACTCGATGGTGCCGATGCTTTAATGCTGTCGGGCGAAACTAGCGTTGGTGAATTTCCACTAGAAGCGGTAAAAGTTATGGCCAGAATAATTGAACGCACAGAACAGGTTGCCCTAAATCAGATTTCGCCACTGCAACATAATCCATCCACCAAAGGTGGAGCGATTACAAAAGCTGCAACCGAAGTTGGTGCACAAGTTGATG
>CAXBQO010000120.1:0-2274 GCA_963977945.1 uncultured bacterium | reverse complement strand
CTTACAGCATTACGCGAACAATTAAAAGGTATTCAAAATCTAGCGAGCGAACGTGCCAGATTATTAAATGAAGAGGCAGATGAATCTCGAATTTCAACGCGCGACCCAGAAAGTTTAGAAGCAGAAGCTAACTCCTTAAAACACGAGGGACAATCACTTGCCTCGGCAAAACAGGTCGCACTTGAACAATTAAATATTTCTACCTCTGCATTAAATGCAATTGAAGATCAATTGCTGATGGAGGAAAACTTAGTTTCGGCAGCATTACGCGCGATTGCAGATCAACGCGAAGGAACAGCCCGACAAGAAGGTCACATCAATGGATTAAAAGCTCGCATTGATGCCACCAATGGTGAAATTTCTCGTCTTAATGCTGCTAAAGATGAAGTATCAATTAGATTGCGCAAAGCACAAACAGAGTTTTCATTAATTGAAACAAAAATCGCTGGGGCAACAGCTGCCGAACCTGGATTAGATGCTGCGTTTGAAAATGCTAAATCAAAATTGCAAGCGGCTGAAAATACTTTGAAAGATTTACAAAATAAACTTCAAGCAGCAGAAAAATTACGCGCCGGTTCAATCGGACGTTTGGCGGCAATTCAAGAGATTCAAGAATTAGTAAAGCCGGTTTTAAATGATGAAATTCGCCAACAAATTTCAAAAATTATGCAGACCGCTCAAACCGAAGCGACAACCTGTGCTGCCGAATGTGATCGAATTAAATTTGAAATTAGTTCTGCGACCGATATTAGAAATGGATTTGAGCAAAGTTATCAAGAGGTATTAGCGCGAATAAATGAATCTGATGCTGCAATGAGTGGTTTTGCTGAACAAATTGCGATTTCCGGACAAAATGTTAAGAGCGCTCAGGGTGAGTTAGAGCGCTTATCCAACGCGCTAGAGCAAGCCACCAGCCAACGCACCATTGATGATCGTGATTTAGCGGCTGCAATTGCGCAGTTTCAATCTCATCAAGTTCCAACTAATCCAGATTTAACAAAACTTGAAGATTTAAGATTGCAAGTTTCAACTGCGCGGTCAAAAGAGGTTGATGCCAGATTAAATTTGCGCACAATTGAAGAGCGAATCACAGCGCTAGATACCCGCATAAATGGCTTACTTGAAGCTGCAAAAACTGAACGGGCAGCACAATCAAATTCAGTTATTAGAAGAGGTCAGCGCGCAGTTGCTGCACAAGTTGCCCAATCTGCCGCCGATGCCGCTTATGAAGCACTAATTCAAATTGAAGCTTCAATCTCTAAAGCAGCTAACGAGCGAGAACGCCTTGAGAAAAACCGTAGCGATCGCGATAGTGAAATATTAAGTATCCGAGTTAGTACCCGAGAACTTTCTGGAGAGCTTGAGAAATTAACTTCAAGTGTTCATAAAGATGAACTAGCCAGAGCAGAACATCGAATGCGAATTGAACAACTAGAGCAAAAAGCGGTAGAAGAACTTGGCGTAGATGTAGCTACTTTGCTGAATGAATATGGTCCGCATAATGATGTTCCGACAATTTATGAAAATGAAAATGGTGAGTTTGTACCTGGAGATTTAGTGCCATATCGTCGGGATTTACAAGAGAAACGTTTGGCGCAAGCGGAAAAATCTTTGACTCTGCTTGGAAAGATAAATCCATTAGCCCTTGAAGAATATTCCGCGTTAGAAGAGCGACTTCGTTATTTGGCAGAACAATTAGAGGATTTAAAGAAGACCAAAAAAGATTTGCTAGAAATTATCAAAGAGGTTGATCAAAAAGTAGAACAAATCTTTAAAGAAGCTTATGAAGATACCGCTCGCGAATTTGAAGGAATTTTTGCCAGATTATTCCCGGGTGGAGATGGTCGATTAATACTTACAAATCCAAATGATTTATTGACAAGTGGTGTCGATGTTGAAGCTCGTCCACCTGGAAAAAGAATTAAACGATTGTCATTGCTATCAGGTGGTGAACGTTCACTCGTTGCAGTTGCGATGTTGATTGCAATATTTAAAGCTCGCCCAAGTCCGTTTTACATCATGGATGAGGTTGAAGCTGCACTCGACGATGCAAACTTAGGTAGATTACTTGGCGTATTTGAAGAGTTACGAGAAAAATCTCAATTAATAATTATTACCCACCAAAAACGTACTATGGAAATTGCCGATGCACTTTATGGCGTAACAATGCGCGGCGATGGCGTGAGCGAGGTAATTTCACAAAGGTTGAAAGAGGTTGATGCGCTGGCCTGACCAAAGTAAGTTCAGACTGTGGCGATTTTCGCAAAATTAATA
>CAXBQO010000119.1:0-2322 GCA_963977945.1 uncultured bacterium | reverse complement strand
AAAGCTTTGCCACAATTAAAGATAAATCACATAGTGGTGGTTACCGCACCAAATTATCCTGATATTTGGCAGATAAAGAGAATAAAGCGCATTAATTTAGAAAAAAAAGAAATATGGGTCGAAGGAGATAATCCGCAAAGCACCGATTCCAGAACTTGGGGCTATCTAAATTCAAAAAATTTAGTTGGCAAAGTTGTTTGGCCCAATAAATAGTTAATAAAGTTTTAGCAAAAAGTCAGTAAATAGTTAGTAAATAGTTACTACAGACTTATCTAGTGAACGCCTCCATGAGCAGCGCCTTTTGTTCCTCTTCATGTAAATGGTGATTTCCAGTTGCCGGGCTTGCGGTGGCACGACGCGAAACTCGGCGAAGTGTTCGACCTGAAATGTCGTTTGCCAAAAATGCGTGGTGAATTCGATTTGAAACATAAGGCCAAGGGCCTTGATTTGCCGGTTCATCTTGTACCCAAAGCAAAGTGGCATTTGGATGTTTCTTAATTTCATTCAAGATTGCGTTTATAGGAAGTGGATATAACAACTCAACGCGGGCAATTGCAGTTGATGTTTCCTGCAATTTATTGCGTTCGGCGATCAAATCGTAATAAACCTTGCCCGAGCAGAGAATTAAACGGCTGGCATTTGTCACCGATGTATCTGGAATAAATGATTGGAAATTTCCGGTGGTGAAATCTTTTAATCCACTCGCTGCTGCTTTTAAGCGCAACATCGATTTTGGTTCGAAAACTACCAATGGTCTGCGAGCTGGATTTTTCATGTGCCAACGCAACAAGTGGAAGTAGCTGGCCGGCGATGATGGTTGTGCAACAGTCATATTTTGTTCAGCGCACAGCGATAAAAATCTTTCAATGCGAGCAGAAGAGTGATCTGGACCTTGTCCTTCATAACCGTGTGGCAAAAGCATCACAACTGATGATCGTTCGCCCCATTTTTGCAACGCACTCGAGATAAATTCATCAATAATTGTTTGCGCACCGTTTACGAAATCTCCAAACTGCGCTTCCCAAATTACTAACGCATTTTCTCGTTCTACCGAATATCCGTATTCAAAACCTAGCGCGGCATACTCTGATAACAACGAGTCATAAATTTGGAATTGATTTGGGTTTGAAACAAGTGAGCGAAGTGGGAACCAATCGCTACCGTTATTTTGATCAACAATTACTGCGTGACGATTGCTAAATGTTCCGCGACGAACATCTTGGCCAGCCATACGAATCGGATGCCCTTCAAGCAACAAAGAACCAAATGCAAACATTTCACCAGTTGCCCAATCAACTGAAGCCTCATCTAACATCTCAGTGCGCTTTTTCAATTGTGGCAAAAGTTTGTTGTGAACGGTAAAGCCCGCTGGAATTGCATTTTGGGTTTGCGCAATCTGGCGCAAAGTTTGTTCTGAAATTGTGGTGACAACAGCTTCGGCTTCAGGCGCTACCGGAACTTTCCAATTTGGATCATGCTCTGGCTCGATGTTGTGTACGGCGTTAAATACTGCTTCTAATTGTGATTGATAATCTTGCAAAACCTCTTCGGCTTGTTCGACGGTGATATCTCCGCGGCCAATAAGCGCTTCGGTGTAAAGCTTTCGAGTAGAACGTTTTGCATCTACTAATTTGTACATCAATGGCTGGGTAAAACTTGGCTCATCACCTTCGTTATGTCCGCGCCGGCGATAACACAACATGTCAATCACAACATCTTTGTTAAATGCTTGCCGGTATTCAAAAGCTAATTTGGCAACTCGCACACACGCCTCTGGATCATCACCATTTACATGGAAGACCGGTGCTTGAATCATTTTCGCGATATCAGTTGCATATGTCGAAGATCTAGCCGCATGTGGTGAGGTTGTGAATCCAACTTGATTGTTAATAATGATGTGAATGGTTCCGCCGGTTTTGTAACCCGGAAGTTGGGAGAGGCTTAAGGTTTCTGAAACCACACCTTGCCCGGCAAATGCGGCATCACCGTGAATTAAAATCGGCATTACGCTGAAATCGTAAGAATTTTCACCAGAAACTAATTGATCTTGTTTTGCGCGAACAATTCCTTCTAGAACTGGATTAACCGCTTCTAAGTGAGAAGGGTTTGCCGCTAAATAAATTTTGGTGCTTGCGCCAGATGCGGCGGTAAATACACCCTTTGTTCCAAGGTGATACTTAACATCGCCAGAGCCGTGAACTTCATTGTCGTGATAATTTCCTTCAAACTCTTGGAAGATCTGGCCATAAGACTTACCGGCGATATTTGCTAAAACATTCAATCGTCCACGGTGTGGCATTCCGATGCAAACTTCAGTTAATT
>CAXBQO010000118.1:0-2482 GCA_963977945.1 uncultured bacterium | reverse complement strand
GAAAATGGGGCTAAATCAAGCGTTACGAAGCCGCGATGGTCGCGGTGGAGATGCACAATTATTAGAAAGCGCTTGCAAGTTTTTTAATTCCGATGCTTATCACTTAGCGCACGTTGTACATGAATTACAAAGACCGGTTCATGAAATTGCAAAGTTTGCTGAGGTTGTTTCTGAATTAGCTCAATCTGGGAATTCAACTGCCCAGTCCATATTGAATTCAGCAGCAGATGAAATTGCCTTAATTGCAAAATCGGCAAAAGAAATGTGTCAAGGTGATGATAATTTTGAAGTCGCACTGCTAGGTGGCGTATTGAAAAATGGTAGCTATATGAATCAATTGGTTTTACAAAGATTAAATAAACTCTCGGTTAGAATTTTAGAAAATTCCCCACCATCAATTGATGGCGCGATGAAATTAGCCAATATGGCAGAAGCAAAACCATTTCATGAGTTTGTGAAAATTCTTTGACCTCGCATAAATTCATAGACCTACAAGTAAATGGTCATGGTGGAGTCGATCTGCAAAGCGCTAATTCGATTGAACAAGTACAGACGGTGGCTAGATCACTTGCAAAACATAATGTTGCAGCATTTTTACCAACAATTATCACTGGATCCATTGAGCAAATGCTGAAGCAAGTGACATTATTAAATTCAGCAGCGAAAAAACAATCTAATGATGAAGCCAAGATTTTAGGAATACATCTAGAAGGCCCTTTCATATCGAAAACCAAACGTGGCGTTCACCCAGAAAAATGGATAATTGATGCAAACCTAGAAATTGCAAAACAATTTGTTTCCCTTGGCAATATCCGACTAGTAACGATTGCACCAGAAACTACCGGTGCAAATGAAGTAATTAAATTTTTGGTGAAAAATGATGTCATTGTTTCGATTGGTCACACCAACTGCAGTTACGAACAAGCAAAGATGGCTTTTGATGCCGGAGCTAAAAGCGTCACGCATTTATTTAACGCGATGCCAAAGGATTTAGATTCTGGAATTATGCGGGCAATTCAAGAATCGAAACAGGTTTATGTTCAGATAATCATTGATTCAATTCACTGTACTACCAAACAAATTAAGTTTGCGATTGAAAATTTTGCCAATAGATTGATAGCGACAAATGATCCGATAGCCGCAGCAGGTTTAGGCGACGGAGAGTTTCCATTCGGCGAAATGAAGTTAATTGTTAAAGATGAAGTTGCCAGGCGTCAGGATGGAACTTTGGCGGGTGGTGTAGCCACAATGGAATCTTCAGCAAAAATTTTAAAATCAATCGGTGCAAATGACGAGTTAATAAAAGATTTAACTTACAGTCGAGCGCTTGAGCTATTAAAAACTACCCTTTAATCACTTTTTCTAACTCTGAATAACGCTGGTCAATTTCTGTTTTAAGTTTTTGATCTAGTTTAAAACCGACTGGACCTCGCTGCCTCGCAGATTTAAATATGCCTTGCTTAACCAACAAATATTTTTCAACGGCAACATACGCATCTAAAGTTGTTTGTAATTGAATCAAATTAGCCAATGGTTCATGAATTTGTTTTGCCCTTGAAACATCGCCCTTAATTAGAGCCTGCCAAAGTTTTACTAATGCCCACGGAATTTCAGCCCCCGGCATAGTGCCAACCACACCTATTGGAAAAGTTCCAAGAAGTTCTGCTCCACCTTGGCCTTCAAAAACTTTTGCTCTGCCATTACTCGCCTGTTTTAATGCTTTCAATCTTTCTACTACCGGTTTTGCTTCCGGCTTGAATTGAACACGTTCGTCTCCATATTTATCAATCAACTCAACGTACAGCGAAATATCTAATGGTTGTCCAACATAATTGCTGGCATCTTGAATTATTAATGGAATTGAAACGCTCTCAATTATGGTTTGAAAATAAGAAATAATTTCATCTGAAGTTGCAGCAAATGCAACGGGTGCAGTTGCCATCAATGCACTTGCACCATCGGTTTCAGCAGCTTTAGCAAGTTCCACTGCAATTTTGCCGCTCTCGGCGCCAACACTTGCAACTACTGGAATTTTGCCTGAACTAAACTCACAAACTTTTGCAGTTAATTGTTTTCTTTCCTCCGCAGATAATCTCAATACCTCTGAGACCATCGCCAATACGAACCCGTTTACTCCTTGTTCTGTCAGCCAGTCACATTCATTTTTCAAAGTTACAAAATCAATTGAATCATCATCTTTGAAGGGTGTTGAAAGTACGGTGAAGACTCCCGCCAATTTACTCATAATTGTTTCAATATTTATTTTAGAATTTACACCAGAATGCTCAACCGACTGAGAGTCAGCTCTGGTTACCTAATTAAAAAAATCTTAAATATAAGTAGCTTACATGGTGTTTGCCTGGTTTATGATTTCAGGGTGAGACGATTTCAGGTATAGTATTGTGAATCAATAACTACTGAACTGTAGATAAGGCTTTTGGGCTTGATACTATTCCAGCATTTGCAGACTCTAACTGCTGAT
>CAXBQO010000117.1:0-2518 GCA_963977945.1 uncultured bacterium | reverse complement strand
ATAACACCACGCGACGTTTTTCTCCGCCCGACAACACTTTTACATCAGCTTCCCCTGGCGGACAACGAAGTGCGTCCATTGCTTGTTCTAATTGTGAATCTAAATCCCACGCATTTAAGTGATCTAGTTTTTCTTGCAGTTTTCCCATTTCAGCCAAAAGTTTGTCGTAATCAGCATCGGGATTTGCCATCTCTTCACTAATTTTGTTGAAGCGATCGACTAATGCAATCGTGTCAGCCACACCTTCTTGCACATTTTCTAAAACTGTTTTTGATTCATTAAGTGGTGGCTCTTGTAACAAAATTCCAACTGAATAACCTGGTGTTAAAAATGCTTCACCATTTGATGGTTGTTGTAACCCCGCCATAATCTGTAACACCGTTGATTTACCTGCACCATTTGGGCCAACTACACCGATTTTTGCTCCGGGTAAGAACATTAAGGTGACATCATCAAGAATTACTTTGTCACCGTGCGCTTTGCGCGCTTTCTTCATCGTATAAATGAATTCGGCCATAGGGGGAAAACCTTATCGGTAGAATTAATTCACTTCATAAATTTACAAATTGCGCCTGTAGCTCAGTCGGATAGAGCGAATGCCTTCTAAGCATTAGGTCGCAGGTTCGATTCCTGCCAGGCGCGCTTCAATTAATTTCGGGATTATTTGCCAGATTATTTACTGGAAAGCGCTAAGCCAAGTGCAAGCATTGCAATTCCAAATGCTGAAATCGCGGTCAATGTTCTTCTTACCTGTGGCTTTTGAATCCAAACCGATGATTTATCAACGGTCCAAACCAAAATTGCATACCAAGGCGTTGAAAACAGCGGCCATAAGCAACCAAAAATAAAAATTCCCCAACCTAATGAAAAATCTTTTGGCACAAACTCTGGAATAAATGCCACCGCAAAAACTGCCGCTTTCACATTAGTTAAATTAGTAATCAACCCCAATCGATATGCCGCCCACGGATTACTTTCACCTGAACTTTGTAGATCAAATCTGCCAAATTCATTTTTAAGAGTAAGTAGAGTCTTTACCGAAAGAAAAAATAAAAAAGCCACTCCAGACCATTTCAAAATCGAATATGCGGTGTGAGACCGTGCAAATATCGCTGATAAGCCAATAGAACTTGTTGTTCCCCAAATAAATAATCCGGTGCTATTTCCAAGCACCGACAACATTGCGGCTTTTCTGCCACTTAATATGGATTGGCGCAAAATCATTGCCGAACCTTGACCTGGAACCATTGCTAATAAAAAAGTGGTGGCGAAAAATGCCGGGATATTCAAAATTAGTTCATACATATAGTTGCAACTTACCAACAAAAAACCCCGCGGGAGAAACCGCGGGGTTTTTCTAACCTAGGGAAATTACTTGATCTGCAGAATTTGTGCTTCCGCTAAATCTTTCAACTTACCGGTCAATGGTGCGTAACCAGCATTTTCAGCTGAAGATGTTGCACAATCATTTAGCACATAAGAGAAGAAGTTCTGCACAATCGCTTGTTTAACAGTAGATTTACCAGCAGACGCATTGAAACCTAATCCATATGTGTAACCAGCAATTGTGTATCCACCTTCAACTTTTGCGGTGTAATCAATTGTGATTGCCCCGTTCGCACCAGCGGCGAAACCGTTAATGAATGTCGCAGTGGCTTTTGCAGATGGCGCAACGAATTCACCATTGTTGTTTTGTACTTTAGCTAGCAACAGTTTGCGCTCTGTTCCATAAGAAGTTTCGGCGTATCCGATTGAACCGTTCTTTGAAGCAACGCCATTTGCTACACCATCTGATCCTGATGCACCTTGGAAAGTTCCGGCCGGAACTGTTCCACCAAATGCAGTTGCAAATGTTGAGTTAATTGCTCGAGGTGATGCCCAAACTGATGTAGCAGTTGCTGACATCCAGCTGGTCAAAATATTTGTTGAACCAGATGAATCTGAGCGATACCAAACTGTAATTGCAGTATCTGGCAACTTAGGTGCTTTGCCTTTTGTTGTAACTGTCTTGCCCTTAACTTTTGAAGTTGTCACCGGAGTGTTGTCTGCAACGATTTTTGCATCGTTCCACTTGGTGATTTGTCCAGCAAAAATTCCAGCAACTGTTGCTGGAGAAAGTTGAATATTTGTTACGCCATCTAACTTAACAATTAAAGCTAATGGAAATTGTGTCAATGGAACGTAAACGAATTTTCCAGTTGGTTGTGCTGCAGTTGCAGCATAAGTTGCATCTGACATTGCAAAGTCAACTGTGCCGTTATTGAAAGCGGTGCGACCTGCACCTGATCCGCCACCGGCATATGAGACGGTGTGACCATATTGTGAATTGAACTTCGGAATACAAATATCCAACAAGTTCTTAATCGCGGTAGAACCAGAACCCGCAAGTGTGGCGGCTTGAGCGGTTGGAGTTGCAACACCTGCTGCAAGTACCATCGCCGAACCGATAGCCACAACTCTGCTAATGGTTTTACGAGAGTTACGCATTTATATCGATTTCCTTTCGAGAAAAGGGACT
>CAXBQO010000116.1:0-2603 GCA_963977945.1 uncultured bacterium | reverse complement strand
ATCTTTGCGGTTCGCCCCAAACACCTCGAGTCATTGATGGCCAAGGTTCGGTCAAAGTTAAGTAACCACCTTTTCCATTTCCAACTGGGTTTGCTTTGTCATCAACAACTTCGGCACTGATTCCAGGAAGTGGTTTCATTGCCGATCCTGGTTTAGTGGCAGTAACACCAGGTAATGGTGAAATCATTATTGCGCCAGTTTCAGTTTGCCACCATGTGTCAACAATTGGGCAATTATTTTTTCCAATTACTTCGCGGTACCACATCCAGGCTTCTGGATTAATTGGCTCACCAACGGATCCTAATAAACGAAGTGAAGATAAATTGCATGAATTTGGAAATTCATCGCCCCATTTCATCCAAGTTCTAATAAGTGTTGGAGCGGTGTACAAAATGGTGACTTTATATTTTTCAATAAGTTGAAACATTCTCGCTTTAGTTGGCGAGTCAGGTGTACCTTCGTAAATTACTTGCGTCGCACCATTTATTAGCGGACCGTAAACAACATATGAATGTCCCGTAATCCAGCCGATGTCTGCGGTGCACCAATAAACATCGGTCTCAGGTTTTAAGTCGAAAACCGCATGGTGCGTGTATGCAGCTTGAGTTAGGTATCCGCCAGTGGTGTGGAAAATTCCCTTTGGTTTGGCAGTGGTTCCCGATGTGTACAAAATAAATAAACCATGTTCACTGTCAAAACTTTTTGCTTCATGTGAATCTGATTGTTTAGAAACAATTTCATGCCACCAGACATCGCGGTTTTGATTCCATTCAACTTCTTGGCCGGTTCGTTTGACTACCAATACATTTTTTACATTGTTTTGGTTTTCTAGGGCTTTATCAACTGCTGGTTTTAACGCAAATGCTGACCCGCGTCGATATCCGCCATCACTTGTAATAACTAATTTTGCATCGGCATCTTGAATACGAGATGAAAGAGCTTCAGATGAGAATCCGCCAAACACAACCGAATGCATTGCTCCAATACGGGCGCATGCCAGCATTGCCACGATTGCCTCTGGAATTAGCGGCATATAAATTGCCACTCGATCTTCAGCCCCGATTCCAAGAGATTGCAATGCATTTGCGCATTTTTTAACTTCTACCAAAAGTTCAGAGTAAGTAATTTTTTTGGTGTCACCAGGTTCGCCTTCAAAATAGAAGGCAACTCGATTTCCTAATCCGGCATCGACATGACGATCAAGACAATTTACTGAAGCATTTAATTTACCGCCGACAAACCATTTAGCAAAAGGTAATTTCCAATCTAGCACTTGGTCCCAAGGTTTATCCCAAGTAAGACGCTTTGCTTGATTCTCCCAAAATTTTAATCGATCTTGACTGGCTAGTTGATATGAATCTTTTTTTACATTTGCATTTTTTTGAAAAATTTCACTTGGGGGAAAAGTGCGATTCTCGCTAAGCAAATTGGAGAGCGAGTCTTTTTCTGACATGAAAATCAGATTACCACTAACTGCTTTTCCACACCAGATTCATAAATTTGCATCACAAGATTAACGCTTGATTATTTTGCAATCAGAAAGGAGAAGTATGAAATCATTATTATTTGATTTAGTTCAATTATTGAACCAAATGTTGAATTCGGGAATTTTGAATGCTGTGCTAAGTAGCTTATTTCGCAAGTGGCTACTGGTGCTTGGCGGGATGTAGTGCGATAGAGAAAAAGTTCATTTATCCAGCAGAACTATTTTGAAACTTTGGTTTCTGCTGGATTTATGATGAAATTAGGTAGTGTTAAATTCCAATTTGAAACACTTTAGAGACTAAGTTCTACCAAATGCCCGTCTTAGTTTTAGTAGGAGCCCAATGGGGCGATGAGGGCAAGGGCAAAGCCACAGATTTACTTGGTGATCGTGTTGATTACGTTGTTCGTTATCAAGGTGGAAATAATGCTGGACATACCGTGGTCATCGGTTCTGAAAAATACGCACTTCATCTTTTACCAACAGGCATACTTTCTAAAAATGTAATTCCAGTTATTGGCAATGGTGTTGTTATTGATCCGGCGGTTTTGTTAGAAGAAATCAAAGGATTAAACGAGAGAGGTGTCAGTACTGACCGTTTGAAAATTTCTAGTAACGCTCATTTGATCACTCCTTATCATCGCACGATTGATAAAGTTACAGAAAGATTTTTAGGTAAATCAAAAATTGGAACCACTGGTCGTGGCATCGGGCCAGCGTATGCCGACAAAATAAATCGGGTTGGAATAAGGGTGCAAGATTTATTTGATGAAAGTATCTTAAAGAAAAAAATCGAAGCGGCATTGCATGATAAAAATCAAATTCTTACCAAAATTTTTAATCGTAAATCAATCACAACCGAAGAGGTCTATCTTGAGTACCTAAATTTCGGCAAAATACTTAAACCTTATGTTTGCGATACTTCTTTATTGCTAGATCAAGCAATTAAAGGTGGAAAGAATATTTTGCTTGAAGGTTCTCAAGGAACTCTGCTAGATGTAGATCACGGCACTTATCCATTTGTTACTTCATCAAATCCAACTTCTGGTGGGGCGGCAACTGGTTCTGGTATTGGACCAAATAAATTCACTCGCATTATTGGAATCTTGAAGGCTTATAC
>CAXBQO010000115.1:0-2603 GCA_963977945.1 uncultured bacterium | reverse complement strand
ACCTGGCAGTTGATCAAATTGGGAGGCGGTAGCAATGTTTATATCTAACGGATTTGCCGGTGAAATTTTTTTACGAACTAGACCAGTATTTGATTTTCCAACTAAAACTTGTTCGCCATCTGACAAGACTCTAGCTAAATTGATGTCACTTAAATCGACTCCTTTAAGTGCGCCACCGGCCATCTCAATCGCATCAACTACTCGCGCTCCGGCTGTTAATTTGTAAACCCCAGGGTGCAGAACTTTGCCCGCCACATTAATTACTAATTCCGCATTAGCAAGTGAAGAATTTATTGCTGAATCGGTTTGCGGTGAACCATTTTCTACTATTTTGTTTAATGTGTTTGTACCTAGCGAGTCAGATGACCTTGAGTGTCCGCTCCAAAAGAAAAATCCACTTAAAAGAATCGCAAATCCCGCACCGCCTAAAAGAACTTTGCGTTGGGGTGAATCAATAGAAATTAACTGCACCAGGGCAAGATAAGAGAATCAAATTCTCTATTTAAAAAAATTGTTTTGTGATGTGAAAAAGCTGTACTTGTGAGATTAAATTACAAAATTTACTAATTTAGCCGGTACCACAATTGTTTTTTTGATGGTCACACCAGCTAGTGCTGCCGCAACTTCAGGCGCTGCCTTTGCTTTAGCCTCAAGCTCAGAATTTGAAATATCTGGCGTTACATTCAATCTCTCTTTAATTTTGCCATTTATTTGAATTACGACTTCAACTTCATCTTGAGTTAAAAGTTTTGGATCAACAGTTGGCCAACCAGCGGTCGCGACCGATGGTTTATGTCCTAATTTTTCCCACATCTCTTCTGCGGTGTATGGCGCAACTAAAGAAAGTCCTAAAGCTAAAGCTTGCGCTCCCTCTCTTATCGCTGGATCTTTTGGACCAACGCCAGAGTCGATTCCCTTGCGCAATGCATTTGATAACTCCATCAAACGTGCCACTGCCACGTTGAATCTAAAACTTTCCACTGCCTGACTTATTTCATGAATTGTTTTGTGAGTAATTTTTCTAATTGCTAAATCACCTTTTGAAAAATCAACATTGACATCAGAAGTTACATCGCCCGCTATTCGATATGCGCGGTTTAAAAACTTTAATGAACCAGATGGAGAAACATCTGCCCAATCCACATCATCTTCAGGTGGGCCAGCGAAAACCATACTTAATCTGATGGCATCAACTCCGTGAACCGCTAATTCATCAGATAACTTCACCAAGTTGCCACGGCTCTTGCTCATCGCCGAGCCATCCATAATCACCATTCCTTGATTTAGCAATCGAGTAAATGGTTCATTGAAGTTAACCATCTTCATATCAAATAAAACTTTGGTGAAAAATCTGGAGTACAAAAGATGCAAAATCGCGTGCGTTACTCCACCAACATATTGATCAACTGGTAACCAGGTTTCAACTTCGGTTTTATCAAATGGCACATCATCGCGACCAATGCTGGTGTAACGCAGAAAATACCAAGATGAATCCACAAATGTATCCATGGTGTCTGCATCTCGTTTTGCTGCCCCGGCGCACTTTGGACATTTCACATTTACCCAATTTTCAGCAGCGCCTAATGGTGAAGTTCCTTTTGGTTTTAAATCTAACCCTTGCGCTTTTGGCAGTTCGACCGGAAGTTGTTCCTCTGGAACTGGCACCTCGCCACATTTTTCACAATGAATAATAGGAATCGGAGTTCCCCAAAATCTTTGCCGAGAAATTAACCAATCGCGTAATCTAAAGTTTCGCGCTGCTTCTCCTAAATTTTTCGCCTTTAATTCTGAAATAATTTTGGCGATTGCTTCATCTTTTTTTAATCCGGTGATCGACCCAGAATTAATTACCGTGCCATCGCCATCTGTAGCAATTCCAGTTTTATTTGGATCATCAAGCCCGGTATCAATCACAACTCGAACCGGCAGTTTCATCGCCCTAGCAAAATCTAAGTCGCGCTGATCGTGTGCTGGCACCGCCATAATCGCACCGGTTCCGTAATCTGAAAGTACATAATCAGAGGCCCAAATCGGAATTTTCTCGCCATTGACCGGATTAATTGCAAAGCGATTCAAAAAAACTCCAGTTTTTGGTCGATCTGTGGCTAAACGATCAATATCTGATGCTGATTTCACCTGTTCTAGATATTTTTGAAAATCTTTTTCACTCGTTGAACCTTTTGCAAGTTGCATTGCTAATTCACTATCGGCCGCTACCACCATAAATGTTGCACCATACAAAGTATCTGGCCTAGTGGTGTAAATAATTACTGGATTTTTTTCGCCTTCAATCTCAAATTTAACTTTGGCGCCATCTGAGCGACCAATCCAATTGCGCTGCATTGTTAAAACTTTTTCTGGCCATTTACCTTCAAGTTGCTTCATGTCATCTAGCAATCGATCTGCGTAATCAGTAATTTTGAAATACCACTGATTTAACTTCTTTTTTGTCACTGCGGTATCGCACCGTTCGCACAATCCAGCAATTACTTGCTCATTTGCCAATACCGTCTGACAATTTGGACACCAATTAACTGAAGAATTTTTTCGATACGCCAAACCTTTTTTATAGAACTGTAAAAATAACCATTGATTCCACTTGT
>CAXBQO010000114.1:0-2614 GCA_963977945.1 uncultured bacterium | reverse complement strand
TTTTTGCTTTTGCCGGATCTGTCAACAATTCGATAATTTTCGCTGCTATTTCATCTGTATTCTTACCATCAACTACAAATCCAGTTTGACCATTTACTACCGCATCAACTGCACCGCCAGAATTTCCGACTATCACTGGTAATGAGCAGGCACTTGCTTCCAAATAAACAATTCCCAAACCTTCAACTTCTAGATTAAAAAATCGATTACGAGCAGGCATAGCAAATATATCGCCCAGCAAAATGTGTTCAGTTAATTGATCGTGTGCAACTCGACCTGCAAATCTGACATTGTTAATTACGCGCTCTTGCTTAGCAAGATTTATCAGCATTTGTTTAATCGGTCCATCGCCAACAAAAAGCAATACCGCATTGGGAAAGCGCTGCAGCACCTTCGGCCAAGCTGAAATAAGTTTGTCCTGACCTTTTCGATGAACTAACCGTCCAACCGACACGACTACCGGTCGATTATTTAATCCGTAACGATCAACTAATGTTTGAGATTTTGCGCCAGGGTGAAACTTTTCAATATTTATACCTGGAGCCAATTTAGAAACAACCGTGTTATTTTTATTGTTTTTTGGTTTAGCTTTTTCAATTTCAGCTTTTGTGAAATCCCCAAGGCAGGTAAGGTGGTTTGTAGATTGAATTATCTTGCGCAGCAATAACCTAAATACCGGAAGTTTTGCCCACCAATACTCATGGCCATGAGTGAGCGCGATTATTTTCTCAACCCCAAATTTCCTGAGGTAATTTCCCATTAAGCCAAGTGGCGCCGCTGCCCCAAACCAAACCATAGAGATCTGATTTTGCTTAATTATTTTTTTTGCTTTTAAGGCAACTCGAGGTGTGGGCAACAAAATCCGAGCGCGATCTCTTATTACCTCTACATCGTGTGCGCTAGTTAATTTTGCATCAAATTCCTTAGCGCCAGGTTGATTTGAAGTTAGGATAAAAATTTTTCGATCGGTAACGCCGGCAATTAAGCCGAGAATAAAACTCTCTATTCCACCCTCATGTGGACCAAGATCATTGGTTATTAAAAGTACTGGCGAATTAGAATTTTTATTCAAAGCCTTCTGGCTCCGGCATATTTTTTCTTACCAAGATTCAAAACAAAATCATCGATTTTCACACGGGCTCCAGTGCGCGGAGCAGTCACCATGCGACCGCCACCTAAATAAATTGCAACGTGTGAGATTGGTTTATCCCAAAAGACTAAGTCTCCCGGTTGTAGATCCTGTAACTCAACTGGCTTTCCATATTTAAACTGCATCGCAGAGGAGTGCGGCAATGAGATTCCTGCCGCTTCATATGCTCGCATTGTTAATCCAGAACAATCCCAATAAACCATTCCGGCAGCACCGAAAACATATTTGTCACCAATTTGGTTTAATGCAAATTTGATGGCTATGCCAGCCTTGCCACTAACCGTTGAATATTTTGCCGCTTCGCCCAATGAACGCTGTTGGTCAGCATCCTCTGAATCATTTAGAATTTTATTTAATCGATCGCGTTCCTCTTTTGTTAGTTGTTCAAGTAATGCTTCAGCTTCTTTCAATTTGGCATTTGCATCAGCAAGTTGTGATGTATATCTAGCCTGTGCTGCTTTAACCAAGGAGAGTTTGTCTGAGACAGTCATGGATGTCGCTGTCAATCTTTGGGATGCGGTAGAAAATTTCTTTAAATTCTCAGTTCGTTGACGGTTTATTATCTCTAAAGCACCAGCAGAAGATAAATACAAAGTTGGATTTGCTGAAAAAAGTAAATTCAAACTATCGCTGATTCCACCAGATTTATATTGCTCAGATGCAATTGCACCGATTGTTTTTTTCATTGAATCAACGTTTGCGCTCTGAGCAGAAGCTTGAGATTGCACAGAGGTTAAAGTTTTTTGCAAAATTGCTAATTGCACTTTGGCTTCTTGCGCACGTTCAGCGGCAGCCGCTGCTTGCTCTTGTAAATCTATAACTCTTGCTTGAACTTCAATGAGTGTTGGTGCGGCATTTGCAACATTTGCTGATGCTGGCAACAACGCAGCAATCAAACTTGAAGTCAAGATGAATTTTGCGACCTGACGCATTTGGGAAGGTTATCTACCCCCCAAGTTTTGGTTCAACTTATCGAAGTGAAATTTCCCGTGGTGAGGCTGAGAATTTGAAAATATCTGGTGATTTATTGAACAAAACGCAGTGGTGGAATGAAGCCTTGCTCAGAGAGGTGATTTATTGCCTGTTCTTCTTGCGCGCTGAATTCAGCATTTTTTCCAGGTGATGGTTTTATATTCAAAATAATTGGCACCACACAATCGGCGCAGGCTTTATCCCGCATTACACATAACTCGCAATCAATGATCATGAGTAGAAAAATATCTGCCCCCACTGACAGCGATTACCTGGTGTGCTTGGGATAATTTCTGCTGTGGTGTCTACGTGGTAATTCGAGCTAATTTCATTGTCGGCAAAGATGGCTCATCTACTCATAATGGCAGTTCGATTGGCCTATCCAACAAGATTGATAAAGAGCGATTTCGAAGGCTGCGTACTGAGTGCGATGTGGTTGTAATTGGTGGCAACACCGCCCGAAATGAACCATATAAAAATCTGAACAAACCC
>CAXBQO010000113.1:0-2649 GCA_963977945.1 uncultured bacterium | reverse complement strand
GCTAGTTCTGCAGGCGCTCTAGCAACAACTAAAGCGGGAGCAGTACCCTCACTTCCTACAAAATCTCAGATTGCTGAATTAGTTAAGTCCGCAGAATTAAAGATTTGATTAAGTCACGCAAACTAAAAACTTAAAAGTTTTAGATATTGTTAATGTAAGAGAGTAAGAAGGGAAAAATGTTAAAGACCGGTGTGATAAACGGACAACTTGCTTCAGTGTTAGCCCGATTTCGTCACATGAATTCAATCGCAATAGTGGACGGTCCATTTCCCTCTTACAATGGAATTGAGTTAGTGGATTTAGCAATTCAAATGGGTGTCCCAAAAATTTCCGATGTACTAGATGCAATATTGCCTAATTTGCTTATCACTCAAATAATTATGGCTAATGAATTTAAATCAAAAGTTGAAGAATCCACGGTAAAAAAATATTTAGCCCATAATCGAGATTTTCCGGTTACGACAATTCCTCATGAAGAATTTAAGAAAGAGGTTGGTAAAGTAATGGCAATTATTCATACCGGTGACGATGTCCCTTATAGCAGTGTTATTCTCAAATCCGGCTGATCAAAAGTTTAAAACACTGAAATGAGTCAAAAAACAATCAAAGTTGGCATCATCGGCTGTGGTGTTATGGGATCTGGTCACGCAAAGTTTCTGAGTGATTTTGTTGAGGGTGCGAAGGTCAGCGCGGTTTATGATGCCCAGAAAGAAGCCGGTCAAAAGTTGGCCAGCAGTATTTCAAATGAGATTTTGATTTGCGAATCAGTTGATGAATTAATTGAATCTGATTCAGTTGGTGCTGTGATCAT
The DNA here is from genome assembly GCA_963977945.1 of uncultured bacterium. GTDB lineage: Bacteria > Actinomycetota > Actinomycetes > Nanopelagicales > Nanopelagicaceae > CALMJB01. The sequence continues at coordinate 1,838 of CAXBQO010000113.1, read as the reverse complement.
CGCTTCGCCAGATCATCTGCATGTACCTCATTTAGAAAAAGTTTTGCCAATAAAAAAGCCTGTTTTATGTGAAAAACCAATAGCGACCGATATTGATTCGGCTGAAGAAATAGCCAGAAAGATTGGCAATCATGAACAGAAATTTGGTCAGAGGTTAATTCATTTTGGATTTATGCGTCGATTCGATCCACCTTACATTCAACTGCGCGAAAGAATTCAGAGCAATCGGTTTGGTGCTCCACTTTTTATTCGAACAATCACCAGAAACGTATCTTCAGTTGGTGCAACCACACCTGGCTTATTTACAAATATTGCGATTCATGATTTTGACATCTACCGATGGCTATTTAAATCAGAGTGGGTTTCAGTTTCCAGTCATTACCCAAAAAGGTCATCGCTCTCGCCGCAAAATGTTGCGGACCCATTGATAATTACCGCAAAGTTAGCAAACGAAATATTGATGATTAGTGACATCGTTGCCTTTAATAATTATGGCTACGATGCAAGAGTTGAAGTTCTATGCGAAAAAGGTTCACTCGAGATAGATAATCACGGAAAATTAGTTACTAGGTTTGGCAAAATGGCACAGGATTCTTTAGGTGGGCAAATGGCTGACAACTGGATGCCCCGTTTTACCGATGCGTATATAAATGAACTCAAGGCTTGGATTCTAGGAATTCAAACAGGGCTGAATAATCCAGATCTTGCCTCAGCCGAGGATGCCCTAGCAGCCAATCGGGCATGTGCATTGGGAATTGCCTCAATTTAGTTTTATAAACCATTTGTTATACGGCCTAAATGGCTTATTTGAACTCCGCCTTATAGGTTAGGGCAACCATTTTGGGCACAAACTCAAAATGTTTATTCCTAGGAAGGAAATACTTATAAATGAAGCGCAAATCTTCAGCCGTAGTTCTGTTGGCTGTTGCGGCACTAACTGTGAACAGTGCGTTGCCGGGACAAGCTGCTGCTAAAAAGGCAAAAGATGTAAAAATCGCTGCTGTTGTTAAAGGATTGGATAACCCGTTCTTTATCAGCATCAAAGAAGGTATTGAGGAAACCGCCCTCAAGTATGGAATCAGAGCAAATGTACAAGCTGCTCCTGGTCTCAACGATGATGTAGGGCAAGCAAACAAATTGGATTCACTAGCTGGTCAAAATTATGACTGCTACATCGTAATTCCAATTTCTTCCAATAACCTTTCACAAGCAGTTGGAAAGATCACCAAGAAAAAGAAGACCGTTATAAATATCGATTCACCAATTGATGCAACCTCTTTGGCTGCAGCAGGTGGAAAAGTTTCCTCATTTGCAGGAACAGATAATTTCGCAGCAGGTAAAGCTGGCGGAAAAGATATGGTTGCCAAAATTGGTACAGGTAAGACAATTGGATTAATTGCAGGCTTAGCTGGAAACGTAACCAGCGCTGCACGTATTGATGGTTTCAAAGCCGGTGCTTTGGAAGCAGATCCAACTGTTAAGTTCGTTGGTCCAGAAAATGCTGATTGGGATACAACCAAAGCTTTGGATAAAGCCAATGCAATGTTGTTAGCTAACCCAACAATTGCTGCATTCTTTGCTGCAAATGACCAAATGGCACAAGGAATTAGCAAAGCTACAAACATTGGAACCAAGAAGGTTTACGGTGTTGATGGAATTGCTGATGCATTGTCATTGGTTAAGAGTGGAAAAATTTCTGCAACAATTTCACAATATCCATATGTAATGGGACAAATGGGTGTCCAGGCTTGCATTATTGCTGCGCAAGGTGGCAAGTTGCCAGAAAAGACAATCACCCCTTACTACATTATCGATAGCTCAAACATCGATAAGGCATT
>CAXBQO010000112.1:0-2713 GCA_963977945.1 uncultured bacterium | reverse complement strand
ATGGTTCTCAATCGCGGCGGTACTGATTTAAATGCTGCATTAATGACTTTAGTTGAATCTAAAGTCTCATTCACATTTGTACTAAATTAATATTAAAAAACTATTGTCTTTTTTCCAACTAAAAAGATTTTGTTATTAGAAAATAACTTAACTGCCTTTGACAATACTCGGCGCTCAATATCTCTACCCACACTAATTAGGTCTTCCGGCGAAGCTTCATGATCAACGTGTGAAATATCTTGAATGATGATGGGACCTTCATCTAATTCTTGGGTGACAAAGTGAGCGGTTGCTCCAATGATTTTTACGCCACGTTCATAGGCTTGGTGGTAGGGCTTTGCTCCCTTGAAGCCGGGCAAAAATGAGTGATGGATATTAATAATCTTGCCACTGTATTGCTGACACAGATTCGCCCCAAGTATCTGCATATACCGCGCTAACACGATCAAATCTGGCTTGAGAGTAGCGAAAGTTTTGCTGATTTCATCTTGATTATTGTCTGGAATAAAAATAAATTTTAAATTAGCAGCGGTTGCAAGTGGCTTCAAGGTTTCGTGATTTGAAATGACTGCCACAATTTCAATAGGTAAATCACCGATTTCAGTTAAATAAATCAAATCTCGAAGGCAGTGACTTTCTTTTGATACGAAAATTATTACTTTCTTTCTGTATTCAGCAGGGAGAATTTCCAAATCCACATTGAACTTTTGAAGGGATTGATTAAATTGCTGAGAAACTTCACTTACTTGTAAACCCGTAACAAATTTTGTGCGCATGACAAAACGATTTGTTGTTGGATCAGTGAATTGCTGATTTTCTAAGATATTTCCTGAGCCAGCCAGAATTGCAGAAGTAACCGCGTTGACTATTCCTGGTTGATCAACGCAACTGAGTTTGGCAACTAATTCCATTGCCAGATTTTAGAGTTCAAAAATGTTTATGTGAAATCAAACCGAAATTCTTAAAACTATTGAAGACTAATGCGAAATGGTGAAGCGTTTTAAGAATTTAGGCGCCCACCAGTTCAGATTTCCAAACAGTCGCATTAATGCCGGTACTAAGAATGCGCGGATTAAAGTTGCATCAAGCAATATTGCAAATGCGATTCCAAAGCCCATCATCTTGATTGAAGTGACGCCACTGATGATGAAAGCTGCGAAAACAATCGCCAAAATAAATGCGGCTGCAGTAATGATGCGGGCGGATTTTTGAAGTCCTTGAGCAACTGATTCCACATTGCTCTTACCCGATTCATGTTCCTCTTTAATTCGGGAGAGTAAAAAGACTTCATAGTCCATCGATAAACCGAAGGCAACGATTGCTACAAGTACTAGAGAACTTGTATCAAGAGTCTTGGTATTGATGAAATCTCCAACTAAGAATTTGAATTTGTCATCAATAAAAATTGCGGTTAAGACTCCAATTGTTGCAAGCAGAGAAGCGAAATTAAGTAGTACCGCTTTTATTGGTAAAAGAATTGAGCCGGTGAAAGAGAAAAGTAAAATCAAAACTGAAATTGCAATCCATAAAAGTACCCACGGCAAAGTATCGGAAATTCCTTTTTGGGCATCGGTGTAATCGGCAGCGAAACCACCTACTAAAACCTCTTGATCAGATTTAATTTTACGAATTTGATTAATGAGATTTTGACTTTCAGGTGTGCGAGGTGGCATCGAATGAATTGCAACTAAACGCACCGCCGTACCAGCAATTTGTGGTTGATCAACACGAACTACACCTTTTAATTTGGAGAGCTCTTGTGAATAATTTTTTATCGAATCAACTTTATTTGCGCCTTGCGGAAAAATTATTTCGATTGGATTTGCTTCTTGTCCGGGAAAATTCTCGGCAATAAATGCAGCAGCTTGATAAGCCGGATCAGATTTTGGAAGAACTCGGCTATCTACTTGAGAAAATTTCACATTTGAAATTGGCAAAATCAATGCCGTGAGAATTAATCCGCAAATTACCACGACCGGAATTGGCCGGCGCATGACAAAACGAGCAATTTTCGCCCAACCGCCATCATGTTTTGGAACGATGGCTCCCTTTCTCACTACATACTTATCTACTTTGTTTCCAAGAAGCATTAATACCGCCGGCAATGGAATTAATGCACCAATAACTGCCGTACCAACCACGATCGTTCCGGCATAACCCATTGATTTTAAGAAATTCATAGGAAAGAAAGTAAGTGATATCAGAGTAAGCATTACGGTGATTCCAGAATAAAAAACCGTTTTACCCGCGGTACTTAAAGTGTTAACTAATGCTTGCTCTCGATTAACGCCGTTATGTAATTCTTCTCGGAATCGATTCACAATCAATAATGCGTAATCGATACCGAGTCCTAATCCCAATCCTGTAGTTAAATTAAGTGCAAATACGCTGACATGAGTGATGAGTGTCAGTAAATAAAGTAAGAAGAAGGTTCCTAGAATTGCAGTGATGCCTATAACCAATGGCATTGCGGATGCAACTAATGCGCCAAAAACGATTAATAGCATCAAAAATGTAAGCGGAATTGATATTGCTTCAGAAATCTTTAAATCATTTTGTATCCGGCTATTTATTGAATGGGAAAAAACTGCTCCGCCAGAAGTTCTGATCTTTAGATTTTCAAAATTACCTTCATACTTTTTTTGGTAGTAACCACCTAATTGATCAACATCGGTGAAATCAGTAGATTTCAAATAATCAAAGATATATGCGG
>CAXBQO010000111.1:0-2755 GCA_963977945.1 uncultured bacterium | reverse complement strand
TTTTAGTTGGTGGCGTAGCAGGTCCAGCGGTCGGTGGTTTGTTGGCGGGTATAAAGCCACGCGCACCATTTTTTGTTTATGCCACTTCGCTAAGCATGGCAAGTTTTGTCGCGTTTTTCTTTCTCACCGAAAAACGAATCGGATCCCACGTAGCCGATTCTTTGCCAAATCAAATTCAAACTTCAATTCGCCAAGCACTTGCTATGTATCCGTATCGCGTGATTCTATTTCTGATTTTCGTATTTAACTGGGTGTTGTTTGGAATTCGTTCATCTATCTTGCCATTGTTTGTCACCGACAAATTAGGCAGCAGTATTGCAATAGCAGGCTTAGGAATAACTGTTGGTGCATTAGTTCAAGGCATATTTTTAATCCCAGCCGGAAAATATTCAGATAAAAATGGGCGCAAACCAGCGTTAATAAATGGTGGAATGTTTATTTTAATCGGATTACTGCTACTAGTTTTTAGCAGCAACTTAATTACCTACTTTATTTCTATGGTGCTAATGGGATTTGGATCTGCGTACGCATCCGCTGCTCCTATGAGCATTGTTGGTGATTTAATCTCTGGTCGAGGTGGCCAAGTAATTGCAGTGGCTCAAATGGCTGGCGATGCTGGAATGATTGCCGGTCCCTTGATACTTGGATTTATAACTGATCACTACGGTTTTACACCCGCTTTTGCGGTTTCAACTATTTTATTTTTAGCTTCCTACCTACTTATTTTCACTATACAAGAGACACATACACGTCAAAAAACTGTAACAAAAAGCGAGCCGGAGTTATAACAACTCCGGCTCGCTATTTTTAACTTATTGTTTAAATTATTTCTTATCGATCGTTTCGCAATATTGAAAGCAGTCTTAGCACTTCCAAATACAGCCAAATTATTGTGACCATTAATCCAAAGCCAGCCCGCCAAGCTTCTTGGTTTGGCACACCAGCATTAACGCCACGTTGAATCTGATCAAAATCAAGTACTAAGAAGAAACTGGCTAATGCAACACCGGCAACTGCAAGCAGTAGGGAAATTCCGGTTACGCCATACAGGCCATAACCATTTCCTAATCCAAACATTGAGCCAATTAATGAGAAAAGTCCCAGCACAAAATATCCGATTGCTGCACCGATTAAAGTGCGAGTAAATCTTGGAGTCGCTCGCAATCTGCCACTGCGATACATAAATAGCACGCCAGCAAATGCAGCTAATGTTCCAAGAATTGCTTGACTAACAATTCCTGGATTGTAATTTTCATAGTAACGACTCAATGTGCCAAGTGCTAAACCTTGAAATGCGGCATAAGCAATTACTGCGCCTGGTCGAACCTTCTTTGAGAATGAATTCACCATCGCCAAAATAAATCCACCAATGAAACCAATCATTAGCGCGCCGCCACCAAGATTTGCATTCCATGCAAATGCACCAACTGCAACCAGAACTGCAAACAACATTCCGGTACGAATAACTACATCATCAATTGTCATGCGACCGGTTCTGGTCGATGAAGCTGCAGGTGCGTTGTAAACCTGTTCCAAATTATCTAGATCAACTTGGTTTGAACCACCAATTGGTCTGGTCTGAGGCGCAAACGCACCCTTCAGAACTGGGTTTGAACTTTCCATTGTTCTCCTCTTTTTTTTCTTCTGCTCAACTTGAGCATAAATAGATTAGCAAGACATCCTGAGATGTGCCCCCGGTGGGGGTCGAACCCACACTTTTGCGATTTTAAGTCGCATGCCTCTGCCATTGGGCTACAGGGGCCAAAGTAATTTAGATAACTTTTGGCTAACTTCAGTTGCTTCACTAGCTTCAGGATTTATATAGCTGACTTTTAAAAACTAGCAAAACCTAGTGGGCAAATCTACCTGCTTTTTCAAACACCTTTTGCAACTGTGATCTGGTCAATTTTCCAGTGAAAGTATTTTGCTGACTCGGGTGAAAGCTTGCCAAAACTAAGCGAACTACGCCATCGCTGCCAATGACTTTGAAGCTAGCGCCATGTGAAAATTTAGGTTTGGGTTTTAATTTTTTTCGCTCGGTTTCAGGCAATAAATCTTTTTGGTTTAGTAATTGTTCAATTACTCGCTCCCAAGCTAATTTACCTAGCGCCACAACAACTTTTAAATTTGGCCACAGAATTTGAATTTCACTACTCATCCACTTATTGCAATTGGTAATTTCACTAGGCAGCGGTTTATTTTTTGGCGGCGCGCAATGCACCGCGCAAGTTATTCGGGTGTTAAAAAGTTTTTGACCATCATTTAAATTATTACTTTCTGGTTGCTTTGAAAGTCCAACATCAAATAATGCTCGATACAGCCAGTCGCCAGATCTATCACCAGTAAATACTCTGCCAGTTCGGTTCGCACCATGAGCCCCTGGAGCCAAACCAACCACCAAAATTTTTGCATTTGAATCGCCAAAGCCTGGTACTGGTTTTGCCCAGTACTTTTCAGTTAAGTATGCCGCGCGTTTGGTTACAGAAATATCTTTGCGCCACTTAACTAAACGTGGACAACTTGTACATTTAATAATTTGATTATCAAGTTTTAAAATCTGTTGTTTAGTATTCAATTTGAGATTGACCAAGCGATTCCATCTAAAATGTCAGTTTCAGATGCGATGAATCCATCAATATTTGTAAATTTAATTATCCGTGCCAACACCAGCGCACCGGCAGAAATAACATCTACTCGACCAGGATGCATATAAGGCAAAGCGCTAATTTCTGAAGTTTTCATCTTTAAAAATCGT
>CAXBQO010000110.1:0-2895 GCA_963977945.1 uncultured bacterium | reverse complement strand
TTGTAGAAGTTCTGGCAGTTGCGACCAACCTGTAGCTGAAATCAAAGCTCGACTAAGTGGTTGGCGAACCTTTACCGCAGATTGCGCTCTAGCGGCGCGACCTAATTCAACAATTCTTCTAGATAACGCAACCTGTTGTGAAAGTTTTTGATCGATCAATTTTTCATTTGAGGTTGGAAAATTTGCAAGGTGAATAGATTCTGCGACAGATGTTTCGTTCACACGAACTAAAACCTGCCACACATGTTCTGAAATAAATGGCACCATCGGAGCCATCATCAAACTTAAATTCTTAAGGCAGATATACAGCGTGGTTAGGGCAGTAGCCTCACCATCCCAAAATCTTCTGCGAGATCTGCGCACATACCAATTTGATAAGTCGTCGATAAATTGACCAATTGCATTACCGGCTGCTTGCGAATCAAAGTTTTCTAAACTTTGATCTACCGTCTTAATTAACGTATTTAGCTCTGAGAGAATCCATTTATCCATTAATCCAATTTTTGATGGATCTAAAGTTAGATTTTGGGGCAATACAAAGTTTGCCGCATTTGCATAGAGTGAATAAAACGAAACCGTATTCCAAAAAGTTAATAACGATTTTCTAACTACATCAGAGATTGCATCATGGCCAACTCTTCTTGCACTCCAAGGAGAACCTGCCGCCAACATAAACCAGCGAACTGCATCAGCGCCGTGTTGCTCCATAAGTGGCATTGGTTCCAACACATTTCCTAAATGCTTGCTCATTTTTCGACCATCTTTATCCAAAATATGGCCAAGACAGAGCACATTTTCATAAGAAGATTTATCAAATACCAAAGTGCCGATAGCCATTAATGTGTAGAACCAGCCACGAGTTTGATCAATTGCTTCGCAAATAAAATCTGCCGGGTATGCAGCTTTGAACGCTTCAGTTGAACCAGGTTTGTGCGGATAACCCCACTGCGCAAATGGCATCGCGCCAGAGTCAAACCAACAATCGATAACTTCAGGAACGCGCGACATCTTTTCAGCGCAACCAGACTCTTTGCAATTGAAAGTTATGTCATCAACAAATGGTCGATGTGGATCAGTTTTTGTGACATCGCCTCCTGATAACTTGCTTAGTTCCGAGAGAGATTCAATACAAATTTCATGTTTGTTTGCGCAACGCCAAATCGGTAGTGGTGTACCCCAATAACGATTTCGGGATATTGCCCAATCGATATTGTTGTTTAACCAATCTCCATAACGCCCAGTCTTAATTGTTGCTGGGTACCAATTAGTTCCAGCATTTTCTTTAAGTAACTTATCTTTAATCGCAGTAGTTTTGATATACCAAGATGGTTGGGCGTAATACATAAGTACGGTGTGGCAGCGCCAGCAATGTGGGTAAGAGTGTTCAAACTGAGTGTGTTTAAATAAAACTCCACGTTCTTTTAAATCTTTAATCAAATTTTTATCGGCATCTTTGAAGAATTTTCCGCCCACTAATTTCACATCAGGTTTAAATGTGCCATCTCCCAAAATTGGATTAACCACTGGTAATCCGTAATTTCGACAAACTTGTAAATCATCGGCACCAAACGCAGGTGATTGATGCACTAGCCCGGTGCCATCTTCGACCGTTACATAATCTGCCAGGACCACAAAGTGCGAATCTGGAATCTCAACTAAGTTAAAAGGTGGAACGTATGTAGTTCGTTCTAATTCTTTACCCATAAATTGAGCGATAACTTTGCTAGTAAATTTTTCAGTTAAGACTTTGGCCAAAGGTTCGGCAATCAATAATCTCTCTGTTTTTTCAATTTCAGTATTTTCAATTTCGATAACTTGGTAATTTACTTTTGGATTCACCGCTACCGCAGTGTTTGAAACCAGTGTCCAAGGGGTGGTGGTCCAGATTAATAATGAAGCATTTAATTCAGCTAACTTTCCACTTGTAGCTTTCATTCGAACATAGACTGAAGGATCTTGTCGATTTTCATATCCTTGTGCTAACTCATGATCTGATAATCCAGTTCCGCAACGTGGGCAATATGGTGCGACCCGATGATCTTGTACGAGAAGTCCTTTTTGCCAGATTTGTTTTAGTGACCACCAAACGCTTTCAACATACTCTGGCGACATCGTCCAATAAGCCTCTGAGAAATCAACCCAAAATCCCATTCGCTTGGTCATTTCCACAAACTCATCTACGTGGCTATTTACAGATTCGCGACATTTGTCATTAAATTTTGCGACACCAAATTTTTCAATATCTGCTTTTCCAGAAAATCCCAACTCTTTTTCAACTGCAATTTCAACCGGTAATCCGTGACAATCCCACCCAGCTTTTCTAACTACCTGTTTGCCCTTCATCGTTTGAAATCTTGGGAATACATCTTTAAATACACGTGCTTCGATGTGGTGAGTTCCTGGTTTGCCGTTTGCAGTTGGTGGACCTTCGTAAAAACTCCAGCGAGGTTTACCTTCCCGCTCGCTTACAGATTTTTTAAAGATGTCATGTTTTTCCCAGAAAGCAAGAATTGTGCTTTCCATTAGGGGGAGATCTATTTGAGCAGAAAGAACTTTTGTGCCAGATGATTTATTTAGCTGATGCTCAGTGCTCACGCTCAATTCTAACCAACTTGAAAACGTGTGGCTTTTAGGCGTTTATAAATCCATGGAATAACCTTTGCCCCTTCAGGGGGTAGTCGTGGCAAAGTTGGCAAAATTCATTAAGCAAGCGAAGAAATCAAAAACTGCAAAATCTTCAAAGCTGGTTAAATCGGCAAAAACTTCTAAATCCAGCAAACCGACTAAACCAAGTAAACCAACAAAATCTGTTGCCCCAGCAAAAGCCGTCAAGGGTCGTTCGCCAAATATTGTGAAGCCGCAATTATCAAAATCATCTAAGAAGCGCGCTCCTGG
>CAXBQO010000109.1:0-2905 GCA_963977945.1 uncultured bacterium | reverse complement strand
CTTTTTGGTGTAGAAACATGATGGGTAAAAATTACATGTTTTCTCCCACTGCTATATACACATACATTACGAACCCTTACCCACCCTTCATAAAAACCCCACTAGCCTAAGGAAGCGTACGGAAAAACAAATTTTGTTTTTCCTTCCATTCAAAAGCCGGACTTTGCTTGGTTCAAAAATGACCAAGAATCGGCATGTTCCCTTTTACCTTACTGCAACCATAATAGTTTTAGGCAAGTAGGGGTAGGTTTGACAAGGGATAAAGGTAAGTTAATGTAACCCACCCGTCTTCCGATTAAATGTCACATGGATGAACCCAGCCAAATATGGGCTTCACCGTTTCTATTCTTTAAGCAGGGGAACTTACAAGTTTTTGATCCATTGAGATCGGCATGCTATTGAAGGAGGGAGGAGCTGGGCACCGTATACAATTTCCGCAATTAAAAAAATACTCATCTCATAATTATATCTGAAATTTGTTGTTAAATTGGTTTGGAGTTACATAGGTTTTTAATATTATAAAATTTGTAATAAATTTTAGATCTATATAGACAAACCAATGAATTTGGTCTCTAAAAACTCATTTATTCCATCAAATCCACCTTCACGTCCAAGACCACTTTGCTTATAACCGCCGAACGGAGCTGCTGGATCAGAAATAACCCCACGATTTATCGCAACCATTCCAGAATCAATTGATTCAGCCACATTAATTGCTCGCTTTAAATCTGATGAAAAAACATAACTAATTAATCCAAATTCAGTGGAATTAGCCAATTCGATCGCCTCTGCATCGGATTTAAAACTGACTATTGGGGCAACTGGACCAAATATTTCTTTTTCTAAAATTAGGTTATCTTTCAAAACCGTTAAAACAGTTGGGTTATAAAACGCGCCCTGTGATTGCGGTTGATCAGCGCCAGTTTCAATTTTGGCTCCAGCATTTATTGATTCTTTTACAAGTTGAGCAACTTTGTCTCTTTCTTTCACAGATACTGATGCACCTAATTGAACATTTTTATCTATGCCATTTCCTACCTTTAAATTTTTCATAGCTTCTGCAAATTTTTTGGTGAATTCTTTCGATATTTTTTCTGCTACATAAAATCTATTTGCCGAAGTACATGCCGCTCCACCATTTCGCATTTTCGCAATCATCGCGCCAGAAACAGCTGCATCTAGATCGGCATCATCTAAAACAATAAAAGGAGCATTACCACCTAATTCCATACTGCACCTGACTACACAATCGGCAGCCTCTTTCAATAAAATTCTTCCCACTTCAGTTGATCCGGTAAAAGATAAATTTCGTACTCTCTTATCGTGCAAGATTTTCGAAATTGATGAGCCCACTGATTGCGGCAAAATTAAATTAACTACACCGGCAGGAACTCCGGCTTGTTCAAGAATTTCAACAATCGCAATGGCAGTTAATGGGGTTTCTGAAGCGGGCTTTAAAATCACCGTGCATCCGGCAGCAAGTGCCGGACCTAGTTTTCTGGTGGCCATTGCAGCTGGAAAATTCCATGGGGTTATTAATAGTGAAACACCTATTGGTTGTTTGGTAACCAAAATTCTTTTATCACCAGCAGGAGCTTCGCGATATTCGCCATTTATTCTGACTGCTTCCTCTGAAAACCACCTAAAAAACTCGGCCGCGTAAAGAATTTCACTTTTTGCATCACTTAATACTTTTCCATTTTCTTTGGTTATTAATTCTGCAAGTTGATCAGATTTTGAAACCATCAATTCAAAAGCTTTTCTTAAAATTTCGGCTCGAACTCTAGGTGCGGTTTTACTCCAAGTTGAAAAAGCTTTTTCTGCTGCGGTAATCGCAGCATCATGTTCGGCATCAGAAGATAAAGAAACTTGAGTAATTACTGATTCATCTGCCGGATTGATTACATCTAATTTTTTGTTGGTCTCTACCCATTTACCGCCAATAAAAAGTTGATTTTTAACCTGCATATGCAAAGCATACGCTCGGTTTTGGACTTAAACTTCTGAGCGGTAAAATTTAGTTATTGGAGAGTGCTAAAAAATTGGCAAAGTCTTGGACAGATAACGCACCGCAACCTAAAGTTTTGCAAGATCACGCACACTTACGTGATTCAATTTCTTATCGAATCAAGCGCAAACTTTTAGGAAATCCACTAAATCGGCACACCTTAAGTCATCAAAGATTAAGTAAAAGATATGCATTAGGTGTTTTATCCTCAGACTGTATTTCATCTTCCGCATATGGAAGTGAACAAATACTGCGAGCTTTGTTGCCGGCATTTGGATTAGCAGCATTTTCAATTTTGATGCCAATGACAATTGTGGTCTTGATTGTTTTGGTAATTGTGACTTTCTCTTATCGAGAAGTTGTATCCATTTACACAAAATCTGGTGGCGCATACGTTGTTTCGCGTGACAATTTAAGCCCGCTGGCAGCGCAACTTGCAGCAGTTGCCTTGATGCTTGATTACATCGTGACGGTCGCGATTCAGTCTTCTGCCGGAGTCGACGCAATTATTTCAACTTTTGAAAATTTGCAACCATATAAATTAGAAATGATTATTGCAATCATTGTTTTTTTAACTTACGGAAATCTGCGCGGAGTGCGTGAAGCCGGAAAAGCTTTTGCATTTCCTACTTACTTCTTCGTTGGATCAATGTTGGTAGTTTTTACAACAGGAATTTATAGATCGATTAATGGTGATTTGCCCACCTACAACCCATCTGTAGAAGGTGCAGTCTCAATCGGTCAATCTCAATCATTATTAACTTTTGCAGCAATTTTTATTTTGCTGCGCGCATTTGCAAATGGTGGTGCATCTCTTACCGGATTAGAGGCAATCTCTGACGGTGTCACTTTATTTAAATCACCTGAGGGAGTAAATGCTAGAAAAACTTTGGTAAT
>CAXBQO010000108.1:0-2931 GCA_963977945.1 uncultured bacterium | reverse complement strand
AAACCAGCAACGATTGCAATTGCACCTTCTTTGATTGCTTCGGTAATTCGACTCGGAGCCACATCAATAACTCTTGCCTTGCCGTGAGTCGATGTTGTAATAATTCCAGCTTGGCTGCCAGTAAAAGATCTGGCTTCATGGCCAAGATTTGAAATTGCCATAGCAAGCAAAGCCATTGAAATTCTCTCGCCAGCAGTCAGCAACATGTCTAGCTCGCGACCATTTGGAATCGGCGAAACTTCTTTTGCTAAATCAATTAATTCATCGGTGGTATCGCCCATGGCGCTAACAACAACGACAACTTGGTGGCCAGCTTTTTTAGTTGCCACAATTCGACTGGCAACGCTCTTTAGCCCTTCAGCATCTGCGACTGAAGACCCACCATATTTCTGGACGATTAAACCCATGGCATAAGGGTGACAGAGTTAGGTTGTTAGAATTAAATTATCTCATTATTTAAGACAGATGATGTCTTGATATATGAGATTATTCTAGATTTCGCCTGCCTTCAAAGGCTCTACCTAAAGTTACCTCATCGGCATATTCAAGATCCCCGCCTACTGGCAACCCGCTGGCTAATCGTGAAACTTTGACTCCGATGGGTTTTAAAAGTCTTAGTAAATAAGTAGCGGTTGCCTCACCTTCAAGATTTGGATCTGTGGCAATGATGACTTCTTCCACATCGTGCAACCTGGTTAGCAACTCTTTGATTCTTAAATTTTCTGGACCGATTCCCTCAATTGGCGAAATCGCGCCACCAAGTACATGGTATTTGCCTTGAAACTCGCGCGTTTTTTCAATTGCTAATACATCTTTACTTTCTTCAACAACGCAAATTAATTTTGCGTCACGACGCGGGTCACTACATATTTGGCATTTTTGATCTTCAGAAATGTTTCCGCACTCGGCACAAAATTTAACTTTCGTTCTAACATCTCTAAGAATCTCTGCCAATCGAGTTACATCTAATTGCTCAGATTGAATTATATGGAATGCAATTCGCTGCGCACTTTTGGGGCCAATACCAGGAAGTTTGCCAAGTTCATCTATTAAATCTTGAATGATTCCTTCGTACATTAATTACTCAAAATCACTCTTTAATTACCTTAGCGCCAAGCTCCTTTGCAAGTAATTCCTCGGCACTTAATTGTGGCTTGCTTTCAGAGTCTTCGACAAAATCTGGAATTACCACATCTGCAGCGCTATCAACTTGAATTTCAATTTTCTTTGTAATCCCAGCAACTTCTTGAAATGCTTGTGACAATATTGCATCACTTGCCGACCGTATAAATGAATCTTTTGCACCAGAATTTGAAACTGCAATTGTGATAGTGGTGTCATCTACTGACAATATTCTGGCGCTGGCGCTGAGTAATGACCATGTTAAACGGCGTTTTTGTTTTACATTTTCAATAACCTCTGGCCAATGTTTTTGAAGCGCAGTCGCACTCAAATCCTGCCCAACCTTCAAGTTAGATTTATTTGTTGGATGTGGAGCTTCCGAAACCTCAGTGTTTACCTTTTTAATGGCTGTATTTTGAGGTGCAGCTTTTGTTGGATTTTCAATCGAATTAATTAATATTTTTGCGCAAATAAGCTCAAGAACTAATCGGGGAACTGTAGACCCGCGCATTTGATTTAAACCTTGAGCGATTACATCTGAAATTCGAACTAGATCAGCTTTTGAGAAATTTTTTGATTGTTTGTTAATTACTTCTAATTGTTCAGTACTTAATTCATCAAGAATATTACCGGCATCTTCACTTGAGGCTGCTATCAACATTTCACGAAACCTGTCGAGCAGATCTTGAGTAAAGCGACGTGCATCTTGACCAGATTCAATAATCTGATCAATTAATTGAAATAGATTGCCCAAATCTTTTGCACAAATTGCATCAACAGTTTGATTAATCAAATTAGAATTTGTAAATCCCAGTAGCCCCGCTGCGAGTTCATATTTGACGCCATCTTTATCCGCCGCAGCAAGTATTTGCCCCAAAATAGACAAAGCATCACGCACCGAACCACCACTTGCCTTAATAACAAGTGGAATTACACCTTTGTCCACTTTTACTTTCTCAGATTCGCAAATTTTCTCTAGATGGCTTGCCAAAATATTTGGTGAGACCAACCTAAAGGGGTAATGGTGTGTGCGCGAGCGAATGGTTGAAATTAATTTATCTGGTTCAGTCGTAGCAAAAATAAATAAAACGTGTGGTGGTGGTTCTTCTACAACTTTAAGCAAAGCATTTGCAGCACCCGGACCTAATTGGTGAGCTTCGTCAATAATGTAAATCTTGTATCTTGAGTTTGCAGGAGCAAAAAATGCTTTATCTCGAAGATCTCGAGCATCATCAACTAAACCATGTGTTGCTGCATCAATTTCAATAACATCGATTGAACCAGGGCCATTTGCAACTAAATCTTTACATGATTGGCATTCACCACATGGATTAGGAGTTGGACCTTTTTCACAATTTAAAGATCTCGCCATAATTCGCGCTGAGGAAGTTTTTCCGCAACCTCTTGGGCCACTAAATAAATAAGCGTGATGAATATTTTTAGAATTAAGCGCATTTGAAAGCGGAATTGTTACGTGATCTTGTCCGACCACATCAGAAAAAACAGATGGTCTGTATTTTCGATAAAGTGTTAAATTCATTTTTTATTACTACTCAATTCATCACTACAAAATTTTCAACTAAAACAAATGTAAGGATCCCCCGCACACCCATCAGAGCGAGCCTACCCTTGCTGCATTCCTGCCCTGGGGGAGTTCGGCACGTTAATGCCGCACGAGGGATCTGTGGCAAATCATAGTTATGACCACCGATAAGGTTTTCCCTGCATTTATTGGAGGATTCGCATAGCGGCCGAGTGCGCACGCTTGGAAAGCGTGTATAGGGAAACCTATCGAGGGTTCAAATCCCT
>CAXBQO010000107.1:0-3202 GCA_963977945.1 uncultured bacterium | reverse complement strand
CTATCTTTAATGTTGTTCAAAATTTCCGATTTTGTATTGACTCGACTTTGAGTCCAAGCGGAATTACATTGATAATTTCCCAAAAGATTAGATATTTCAAGCAAACTTTCCTTTGCATCCCCTATGACTGCCAACGAATTACGTTTGGTGGCATCAAACCTGGCAGTGTTAATAGAAATAAATTTTCTGGCTGGGTTTTTAAATAATGTCCAAGAGGCTGTTGTGAAATCTTGTAGCCGGCATCCAATAGAAATAATTAAATCTGCTTCTTCGGCTAATTTATTTGCCGGATCACAGCCGGTTACTCCAACTGGGCCACACCATGCAGGATCTGAGGCTAATAACGTAGATTTTCCAGCAACGGTTTCTACTACCGGTACTCCGAATTTAGCCGCAAACTCTGAAATTACTTTGTGTGCTTTGCTATATCTGGCACCACCACCGGCAATAATCAACGGCTTTTTAGCGGTTTTGATAATTTCTACCGCTTTATTTATTGAACTTTGATCTGCTTTTGGTCTGCGAATTTCATGTACAACTTCATCAAAAAATTGATCTGGGAAATCAAAAGTTTCCACCTGAACATCTTGTGGCAATCCAAGAAATACCGGACCGCAATCTGATGGGTCAAGCAAAGTTTGAATCACATTAGGCAATGTATTTAACAATTGCTCTGGTCTATTTATGCGATCCCAATATTTAGTAACCGCTTTAAAAGAATCATTAACTGTTGTTATTGGTGAATCAAAATGCTCAACTTGTTGCAAAACTGGATCAGGTCTGCGGGATTGAAAAGTATCGCCCGATAAAATTAAAAGTGGCAATCGGTTTGCCATTGCTACCGCAGCTGCAGTAACCACATTTGTTGCTCCTGGCCCAATTGAAGTGGTGACAATTGCGCACTGTTGTCTTAACTGTGTTTTTCCAAATGCAACAGCTGCCAGCGCCATTCCTTGTTCATTTTGACCACGCAATGTCGGTAATGAATTGCGAACACGTTCTAATGCATCGCCTAGCCCTAATGCATTTCCGTGGCCAAAGATGGCAAATGCAAACGGGAAAAAAGAAACTACTTTGTTATCAATTTTGATTTTTTGTGCAATTAAATACTTAACTAAAGCCTCTGAGGTAGTTAATCTCACCGCAGTACCCTATCTACTTATCTTTAGATGTGAAAGAATAATCTAATGAAATCCTTTTATTCCAGAATCGCATCAGCGCCGATTTCTTGGGGAATATGTGAAGTTCCTGGTTGGGGCAAAATGTTGCCAACCGACAGAGTTTTAAGTGAAATGCATAATCTTGGATTACCTGCCACTGAATTAGGTGCGCCTGGTTTTTTACCAACTAATCCAACTGAAATCACCGAGAAATTAGATCAGTTTGAAATG
The DNA here is from genome assembly GCA_963977945.1 of uncultured bacterium. Classification (GTDB taxonomy): domain Bacteria; phylum Actinomycetota; class Actinomycetes; order Nanopelagicales; family Nanopelagicaceae; genus CALMJB01. The sequence continues at coordinate 1,811 of CAXBQO010000107.1, read as the reverse complement.
AGTCTGATTGGTGGATTTACTCCAGTTGTAGTTCACGATCAAAATCAAAACAATGAAACTCTAAAACAAGTTAAACAAACCGCTGAGCTATTTAAGAAAACTGGAGCAACGCATTTAGTTTCCTCGCCGGTCTATACCTGGAATTGGGACAATCCAAAGCCACTTTCAAATGATGAGTACCAAAATATGTTTAAAATGTTTGCTGAAATAGACAAAATCTGTGCAGATTTTGGGTTAGAGAATGTTTTACATCCACATTTACAAACTACCGTTGAAACCAAAGCAGATGTAGATCGAGTTCTAGATGGTTGCGATGTTAAATGGTGTTTAGACACTGGGCATATGGCAATCGGTGGAGTAGATGTCGTTGAATTTGCCAAAAAAGCCCATGCCAGAGTGGGACATGTGCATCTAAAAGATGTAAACCTCACTAAATCCAAACCTGTTTTGGCTCGAGCAGAATCCATAATGACCGGGGTACAAAAAGGGCTATTCACTCCACTTGGTTCCGGTGATGTGCCAATTGCAGAAGTGATTAAAGTTTTAGAGGGTGCTGGTTATCAAGGTTGGTATGTGATTGAACAAGATTGCGCGATTACCGGAGAAATGCCCGCTGACGGTGACGGACCGGTAAAAATGATTAGTAAATCAATGGAATTTTTAAAGTCTCTACAACTTAATTAATAGATTTCTAAAATGACTAATCCAATGGATTTGATTTCGGTTGGGCGAATTAGTCTCGACTTTTATGCCAACGAATCAAATGTAAGTTTTAAAGATGTAAAGACTTTTAGTATGTCTATCGGTGGCAGTCCTACAAATGTCGCAATCTCTGCTGCCAGATTAGGAAATAAATCGGCGGTAATAACAAATATCGGCAAAGATGCATTCTCAGATTACATTTTGGAGAAATTAAAATCTTTTGGCGTCGATACAAGTTATGTCGGAATCGATGAAACTCAATTTAGCCCAGCAGTTTTTGCCGCAATGGATGATCCGTATAACCCGACAATATTTTTTAATCGGCCGTCCAATGCGCCAGATACCAAAATTCCAACCAGCCGGGTGGAAAATCAACAAGTTGAACAAGCAAAAGTGTTTTGGGTTTCAGCCTGTGCGCTTTCAAGTGGACAGACGGCAACATCAATTCAATCTTGGTTGCAGGTTAGAAACTTGAAAGGTCACACCGTTCTAGATTTAGATTACCGGCCATCATTTTGGCCAAGCGAATCAGTTGCTAGAGCTGAAACTAAAAAAGCAATTGAATACAGCAATATATTGGTGGGTAATCGCAAAGAGTTTGAAGTTGCAACTGGATTAACCGAACCTGAAAAAATAAAGAAGAATTTTCTTGGAAAACAAATATCTCTTGTCATTTTAAAAATGGGCGAAAATGGGGTTTACATCGCAAACAAAGAGGAAGAATTCATTGCAAAACCGATAAAAGTGGATGTGCGCTGTGGTTTGGGCGCCGGCGATGCCTTCGGTGGAATGCTGGTTCACGGATTAATTAACTCGTGGGATATCAAAAAAATCGGAAACTATGCCAATGCCGCCGGTGCAATTGTCGCCTCACGTTTGATGTGTTCTGACTCGATGCCTTATTTAACAGAAGTCGATAAACTTCTTGCCGAGGTAAAAAATTGATTAAATTTAATGAAAAAAATTATGCAAAACTCTGTGATGACAGAGTTAATAATCCATCTAAAATTCAAAAAATTCTTAAGCAAAGAAAAAAGCGTTCTAAATTAACTAAAGATGGAAAATTATTTATAGTCGCAGCCGACCACACAGCTAGAGGAATAATTTCT
>CAXBQO010000106.1:0-3210 GCA_963977945.1 uncultured bacterium | reverse complement strand
AGCAGTAATTCCCGCTGAATTGAATTTGTCGGCTTCATTTCAGAAATTCCAATTACATTTACCAATTTAAATAATTGCGCATTAACTTGATCTAACGCGTGACCTTCTAAATTTAAAACAATAGTCATGCGAGAAACTTTTGGATTTTCAGTTGGACCAACTGCCAGCGAATCAATGTTGTAACCACGACGAGAAAATAAAGATGCAACGCGCGCCAACACACCAGGTGAGTTCTCAACTAAAACTGCAAGTGTATGAAGCGCCATTACAACTCCTGTGAATCCCAAACCGGTGCCATTGAACGCGCAACAGTGATGTCATCATTTGAAGTTCCAGCTGCCACCATTGGCCAAACCATTGCATCACGATGCACGTTGAAATCAACTACAACTGGTCGATCATTAATTGCCATTGCCTCTGCAATTGTTTTATCTACATCAGACTTTTTCTCGCAGCGCATACCGACACAACCCATTGCCTCTGCCAATAATTTGAAATCTGGCACACGTTTTGAATGTAAATCAGTGTTGGAATAACGCTGGTTGTAAAAGAGGGTTTGCCACTGACGCACCATTCCAAGTGATTCATTATTTATAACCGCTACTTTGATTGGAATATTGTTAAGCGCGCAAGTAACTAATTCTTGATTTGTCATTTGAAAACAACCATCGCCATCGATTGCCCAAACGGTTTGGTTTGGCGCACCAACTTTGGCTCCCATTGCTGCTGGAACGGCATAACCCATCGTTCCTAATCCACCAGAATTTAACCAAGTGCGTGGTTTTTCATAATTAATAAATTGCGATGCCCACATCTGATGTTGACCAACACCAGCGGCGATAATTGCATCAGGACCAGAAATTTCACCGATTCGCTTGATTACATATTGTGGTGAGAGCGAACCATCTGCTGGTTCATCAAAGCCAAGTGGAAAACGTTGGCGCCAAGAATTAACTTCATTTAGCCAAGCGGAAATATCGGCTTTGTTTTTAGCGAATTCAGTTTGAACCGCTGGAATTAAAGCTTTCAATGTTAATTTCAAATCACCAATTAATGGCACATCAGCGTGACGATTTTTACCAATTTCTGCTGGATCAATATCGGCGTGAATAACTTTTGCTTTTGTTGCAAATGAAGAAAGTTTTCCAGTTACTCGATCATCAAATCTTGCACCTAAAGTTATTAATAAATCTGCTTTTTGTAGCGCGGTTACTGCGGCAACGGTGCCGTGCATTCCTGGCATACCAAGATGTAATGGATGAGAATCTGGGAAAGCACCACGTGCCATAAGAGTTGTAACAACTGGTGCATTTACTAATTGCGCCACTTGAATTAATTCTGTACTTGCATTGGCTTTGATTATTCCGCCACCAACATAGAAAACTGGCTTTTTAGATTGCGCAATTAATTGTGCTGCTTGATTTACTAAATTTTTATCTGGTGCGCTAACTGGGTTGTAGCCAGCAAGTTTTACATTTTTTGGATAATTAAAATTAGTTTGCATTTGCAGCGCATCTTTTGCAATATCAACAAGTACTGGGCCAGGTCGACCGGTACTTGCAATATAAAAGGCTTCAGCAATTGCATTTGGAATATCGTCTGGATTTGTAATTAAATAATTATGTTTTGTAATCGGCATAGTTACGCCGCGAATATCTGCTTCTTGGAAAGCATCAGTTCCGATTGCAGGTCCTGGAACTTGACCGGTGATTGCCACAATTGGAACTGAATCCATTTGTGCATCTGCAAGTGGTGTCACCAAATTTGTCGCACCCGGTCCGCTGGTTGCAATGCAAACGCCAACTTTTCCAGTTACTTGCGCATAACCAGTCGCTGCATGACCTGCACCTTGTTCATGGCGAACCAAAATATGGCGAATCTTTGAATCGTAAATTGGATCGTAAGCAGGCAAGATCGCGCCACCTGGAATTCCGAACATGACCTCAACCCCAGTCTGCTCGAGCGCTTTCACCAAACTTTGTGCGCCGGTGATCTTCTGACTCATTTTCCTACTTATCTTTCTTATCTTTGTTAATAAAAAACCCCTCAGATTTTCTGAGGGGTGCGACTAACTTTTTTTAAGTTAGAGCGCACGCTCCAAAATCACCACGACACCCACAATTGAAATAACAATTGCGGATGAGATTGATGAAAGTGAAGCTGATGCTTTTTGCATGGCAGAAGTTTCGCAGTTGATTACTGCAGTAGTCAAGGGGTGAGATGAGAATCTCAGATTTTGGACAGTTTTGGAGCAGTTAAGAAAATTGTTACCGCCCCAAATAATGCGACAACCGCTACCAATTTAAGTGATACTGATATGCCAGATTGAAATGCTTCAAATGCAGTTTGTTTAAGTTGATTATAAATTTCAGATTGGCCATTAGCAGGCATGACAGAAGTGAATGCAATCGAACCAGTAATTTGATCTGCCAATTCAGGTGGCAGATTTTTAACCGCGGGGATCATTTGATTTCTATAACTTGAATTTAATATTGCGCCTACTATCGCAACTCCAAATGCACTTCCAACTTCACGCGCAGTATCGTTCACAGCCGAGGCAACACCTTGTTTGTGCGATGGCAATGAATTGGTAATAGCGGTAGTCGCCGGTGTTGCTGCTAGTGCCATACCGGTTGCCATTAATACCAATGAAATTACGAATTGAGAATAATTCAGATCTATCTGTAAGTTTGAAAAACTAAACATTCCTAAGCTATAAATTACTAGCCCGATTGGTCCAAGATATTTCTGCGGATATTTTTTATTTAATACACCAGACAATTGGGAAACCGGCAAAATTACAAATGGTAACGGCAATAGCCGAATAACTGCATCCCAGGGTGAAAATCCGATTATGAACTGCAGATATTGCAAAATCACAAAAATAAATAAGCCTGCATTGATTACCACTGAACGAACTGAACTTTTCTGAATTAAGTCATCTATCAAATTAGCCGTGACTAGCGGCAAGACCCAAGCTGGCGAGTGCTTTACTGCGAAGAAGAAGACCGCAAGGGCAAAATTTCGCTTCTCATCTGACAATAGATAGCGCAAGGTTGCGATTGGTCTCTCGCCGGAGAAGCGATGCTCCAAAGTGGTCTCTTGCACGTCACGAGATTATCGCGATGTCCCGCATTGTCACGAGCAGATTCTTGGTTTTTGTATGAGTTAGGCTCGCCTCGTGGCGCATAATCCAGATCGAGAATCTTT
>CAXBQO010000105.1:0-3214 GCA_963977945.1 uncultured bacterium | reverse complement strand
GTGGGAATCACCACCATGAACGCAGTGCGCCATTGACGGGCACCGAGTGCGTACCCTGCCGAGCGGAGATCCTCGGGCACGAGCTTCAACACTTCTTCCGACGTACGTGCGACTGTCGGCAACATAAGCACTGCGAGAGAGAGCGAACCGGCAAACGCGCTAAACGACCCGGTCCCGTATACGAAAGTCGTGTAGACGAAGAGGCCCGCGACGATTGATGGCACACCACTCATCGCTTGAACTAAGAAGCGAATGACGCCCTCAAATTTTCCTTTGATCTCTGTCAAATAAAGCGCGGTCAAAATTCCCACCGGTACACAGATAATGGTGGCAATCAAAACAATAATCCCGGTACCAACAATTGCATGCAGCGCACCACCCTCGGTAAATGGCGCATCTGGTTGGGTTACTCGCATATCCATTGTGAATGTATTCCAGCGAATCGATTCTTTTCCTTTACTTGCAACGGTATACAACAGACTCGCTAGTGGAAGTAAAACCAAAGTAGTAGCGGTATAAATCAACGAAGTCGCCATTGAATTACTTAATGTCTTTGTACCTTGGCGCTTAATTGAAACTGCAATATTCATCAAAGTTGCAAGTACAAACAACACAAATGTCGCGCCTAATTTTCCTTTGAGCGGTGTGACTGCAACTACCGCCGGAGTCATCGCTAACACAACTAAAAACGCAGAAGAATTAATAATTAATTGTTTACGATCTAACCGCCAAGGTTTAGTTGGTCTTACATTTGCAAAAGTAGTCGCACTCATTTTTTTATCGACCCTTCCGCGATGTACGTTTTACAATTAAATCTGACAAGAAATTAACTAGCAGTGTCACCACAAACAGCACTAAGCCAGCAGCCATTAACGCCTTTAATTCAAAATCTTCAGACTCGCCAAACTTAGAAACAATCAGCGATGCCACGTTGCCGCCGGAAGAAAATAAAATATTGAAATTTGGAATGAAGTAAAGATTTAATACCAAATAAATCGCAACTGTCTCACCCATTGCTCGGCCAAGCCCCAACATCGCACCACCGGCGATTCCAGATGCACCAAATGGCAAAACAACTGCGCGAATCATTGTCCACTTTGTCGCACCTAATGCATAAGCCGCCTGGACTCGATCTAACGGAACCTGCGAGAAAACTTCGCGGGTAATCGCAGTAATAATAGGAATAATCATTATTCCCACCACGATTCCGGCAATGAATGGCGAACGTTCATAAATCTCTGATGGCATTCGAAAAATAGGTATAAAACCTAAATATTTGTGCAACAGCTTTGCCCAATAAATTGCATGTGGCATCAAGACGAAAAAGCCCCACAACCCATAAATAACTGAAGGTATCGCTGCCATTAAATCAATCATGATTGTCAACGGCTTTCGCACCCAATCTGGCGCGTAATAATTTATAAATAGCGCAGTTCCAACTGAGATCGGAAGTGCAATCAACAAACCAATTAATGAAACTACCAAAGTTCCAATAAGCATCGCACCGATTCCAAACTTTGCCGGCGCACCACTTTCTGGGTCCCCTGGTGACCACTCAAAGCCAGTTAAGAAATGAATGCCAAATTGTTTGAAAACGGTACTGCTTTGCAAAGTTAGAAATATTGCGATTAATCCCAATATAAATAATGAAACAAAACCACCAGATGTAACTACTGCACGAAAAACTTTGTCAGAAAATCTTGGTTCGGTTATTAATTCGCGCTTATCTGGGACTGGGCCAGAGTAAGTAGTCATTGCCACAACGGAATCTTGGCTTGTCAGCACTCAACTTGTGAAGTCGTTTTATGAACCCAAGGTGAACGAAAGGTGAAATCACGCAACCTAAGAAACTATGCTTATCTAATATGCCAACTGACCTGCCAAACATCATCTGGGTTGATTGCGAGATGACCGGCCTAGATTTTGAAAAAGATGCGCTGATTGAAATCGCAGTTCTGGTCACCGACGCCCAACTCAACGTTTTAGGCGAAGGCGTAGATGTCGTTATCAAAACCGACCCAGCCAAACTTGAAAACATGCAAGAGGTGGTTTTAAAAATGCACACCGACTCTGGCCTATTAAAAGAAATTCCAAATGGAATCTCAATGACCGAGGCAGAAGAAAATATCTTGGCCTATGTAAATAAATACGCACCTGGCGCTGGAAAATCTCCGCTCGCTGGAAACTCGGTCTACGTTGATCGCGCATTCATCGCCCGCGATATGCCAAAGTTCAACGAGTACCTGCACTATCGCACCATCGATGTCTCAACCATAAAAGAGTTAGCCCGCCGCTGGTATCCCAAGACCTATTACAAAGCACCAGCCAAAGATGGAAACCACCGCGCACTTGGCGATATTAGAGATTCTATTGAAGAGCTAGATTATTACCGCACTGCAATCTTTAAGCCTGAAAATATTTGAAATTGAATTTGGATTGAAAAACTATTCAACGGGTGGTTTAACAAATACCTTATTATCTTTAACAATAACTTCATAAGTACTTAGCTGATAAGAATTCTGAACACCAGCGCCAGTTTTTATATCAAAAATTAAACCATGACCTTGTACACATTGAAATCCACCATTTGGTAACACATCAACAATCGCACGACGATGTGGACATACTGCACTAAAGACTTTCATAATGGTCGCACTTGGTTTAGAAATTAATACCTGAGATTCAATACCATTTGAAATTGTTGTTCCCGCTTCAGTTTTGCCAACTGCAAACTCTGAAAATGATATTTGTTTTCCGCCGACAAGTAGCGCTAATCCAGGTAATGCACTTGCGGCAGAAGTTGGTGTGCTGGCAGTCGTTGGCGAACTTGGTTTAGCTGAACTCTTACTTGGAGTAGGTGTGGAAGTCGATTTTTTTGTCGGAGTAGGCTTCTTTGAACTTTTTGAAGGAGTCGGTGTACTGGCAGCCACGGCGCCACTTGCTGATTTAAAAATTTGCAACAGCCCAATAGATGCCACAAAGACAGCGCGCAAAAAATTTCGTCGATCAGAATTTTTCATCTGCAGAAACTACCCAACCTTTTTATAAAATTTATTAAAGGAATTAAAAAAATAAAAAACAATTGAAAAGAGAATAGGAGGCTGATTCTTTTAAAATCAGCCTCCTATTGTTTCCCGAAAGGAGGAAACTCTTAGGCTATTTTCGAGACTAGATCATTTGCCGCGGTAGCCAACGCCCCGGACAATTTCACATA
>CAXBQO010000104.1:0-3215 GCA_963977945.1 uncultured bacterium | reverse complement strand
TCGCTGTGCCAATTGCAGCGGCTATTTTGCTAATTGTTGAAGAGGTTGTATTTCCCCGAACCGATAACTCTTAGTTTACTTTTAATTGAGCTAATTCCTTTGGCCCAACGCCACAACATCCACCTATATATGTGGCTCCTAAATCTTTCCATAACGGGATTTTTATATTGAAATCAATGGATTGTCCAAGCCATGTTTTTGTATTGGCATCCCAATTTTTGCCAAGATTTGGATAGACAACCAAATCGATTTTTTGGTTTTCTTTAAAGTCTGAAACAGATTGCAATAATTCCTCAACATAATTTGGATTCGTGCAATTTATTCCAACTGCTAATAAATTATTACTTGATTTTAAGCTTGAAACTGCTTTGGCAAAGGAATCTCCTTCGCTGATATTTTTTGAATCTTTACAAGAAAAACTTATCCAATAAGGAATATCTGTTTGGTCAAGTAATTCTTGAATAATCTTTGCCTCACTAGCCGAGGGAATCGTTTCAACCGCAAATAAATCTGGTTTAGTTTGTGCCAGCACTTCAATTCTTCTGGCATGAAACTCTCGCAAGTATTCATTTGTCACTTGATAATTTCCACGGTATTCACTGCCATCACCTAAAGCCGCACCGTATGGACCGATACTCGCAGCAACTCTTACCTTTTTATTTTTGTCATTTGAAACCACAGCCGATTTCGCTATTTCGGTAGATTTTCTTAAAAGTTGAGTGACCTCATCATCATCTAATCCAGAAATGTTTTTTCCAATATATGAAATTTGATAACTAGCGGAAGAAATAATTTGCGCGCCAGCTTCAATAAAATTGATGTGAGCTTTTCTTAGCAATTCTGGTGCAGAGCCGACCAACTTACCGGTCCAAAGAATTGATTTTAGATCTGCACCCAAATCTTCTAAGGCGGTTGATAATCCCCCATCTAACTTAATCATTTAGTAAGAATTAAATTTCTTCCGCAAGTGGTAATCGATTTGGTGCCACTACTTTTACGATTTCACTCAAAACTCGATGCACCATTGGCTCACCCACCCAAAGATGCTTTGCGCCATCGACCATGATCAACTGCACTTGTTTAAGGGGTGCGAATTTAATTTTGGCATCTTTTGGAACTAAATAATCATCAAACTCTGGAATCAATGCCACAACTTGTCGACCATCTTTTGCCCAAAATTCTAAATCTGAAATTTCAGTTGCAATTAGTGGTGGACTTAAAAGTATTAAAGCTTTAATTCGTGAATCCCGTGCATACCTAAGCGCAAGCTCGGTGCCAAATGACCATCCGACCACATAAAGATTATTAACTTTTAATTCTTCAAAGCAATATTTAATTGCCGCTTCAACATCTAATCGCTCATCAACGCCGCCGCCAAATTCACCTTCACTTTTTCCCGCTTCACTTTCTGTTCCACGAGTGTTAAATCGAATTGTTTGAATCGCTGCCATAAACGGAAGTCGATTGGCTGCCTTTTTATAAATGTGACTATCCATCATCCCGCCACCAGTGGGATTTGGATGCAACATCAAAAGTGAGGCAGCGACGTTGCCATCAGTTGGTGTGGCTAATTCTCCAATCAATTTCAAGCCATCGGCGGTTTTAAAATGAATTGGAGTGCGCGTTGCCGGCAACACCGTACTTGGACGTATTAACTCTGGCACAAAAAGAGTTTACTCTTACGCTATGTCGATTTCGTCTTTTGAAAAATTTGATCCTAAAACTTCATTAGTCCTAGCAAATTACAAAGATTATTCTGCTGAAGAAGTTTTGCAAATTGTTTCAAACTCAAAATTAGCAAGCAAAAGTTGGCAGCGATTAGGTTTTAAAGGTCGCAAAAAGATTCTTACAAGTTGGGCTAAACAATTATCTGAAAATATTGAAGAACTCGCTTCGTTATTAGCCCAAGAAACCGGCAAACCAATTAGTGATGCCAAATTAGAAGTTAGTTTGGCAATTAGTCATTTAACTTGGGCTACAAAACATGCGCCCGAAGTCCTTGCTACGCAACGACGTGCGCCCGGTTTATTGATGTTCAATATGAAGTCATACGTTCAACGTGAACCATTTGGTTGTGTTGGAGTTATTGGGCCGTGGAATTATCCAGTTTTCACACCAATGGGTTCGATTGTTTACGCATTAGCCGCCGGAAACACGGTGGTCTTTAAGCCCAGCGAATTCACTCCCGGCTGTGGCAAGTGGTTGGCAGATTCATTTGCAAAAATCGCTCCATTTGATTTTATTTTTACAACCGTTACCGGAAAACCACAAACCGGAATTGCATTAACTCAATCTTTGGTAGACAAAATTTCATTTACTGGATCAACTAGAACCGCCAAAAAAGTAGCGGCAGCGTGTGCTGAGCGAATGATTCCAGTGATTTTAGAGTGTGGCGGAAAAGATCCGGTTTTAGTTGCAGCCGATGCTGATTTGAAGTTAGCAGCTGAGTACACACTTTGGTCGGCAATGGCTAACGCTGGACAATCTTGTATTGGAGCCGAGCGAGTTTACGTAGTTGAACAAGTGGCGGAAAAATTTATTGCCACAATTTCAGAGATGGCAAAAAAATTAAAGGTCGATGAACAATATGGCCCTGCAACAATGCCCAGCCAATTAAATGTCATTCAAGATCATATAAATGATGCTGCTGAAAAAGGAGCCAAGTTTGTAGTTGGTGGACGAGATTCGGTAAAAGCACCATTTGTAGAGCCAGTAATCATGATTGATGTTCCGGAAAACTCAAGTGCTATGACTGAAGAAACATTTGGACCAACTCTTGCTATTAATAAAGTTGAAAATATTGAAAAAGCGATTGAACTATCAAATCGCAGCAAATATGGTTTAGCAGCTGCGGTCTTTAGTAAAAGAAATGGCGAAAAAATCGCTGCCAAATTAACTTGCGGAATGGTTTCGGTGAACTCAGTATTTTCATTTGCAGCAATTGCATCTGTTCCATTTGGTGGGGTTAAAGACAGCGGCTCGGGCAGAATTCACGGCCCAGAGGGATTGCTGGAATTTACATTTGCCCGAACGATTGTGAAAACTAGATTTCAAATTCCGCTTAAATTCACTACATTCAAACGCACTAAGTTTTCTGATAACTTCTTAATTAAATTAATCAAATTAGCTCGTGGCAAGAGTCTGGGTTAAAGAATTTAGAAAAATAAAAAGTTAAAACTAGAACAATAGGCTAGAACAGCTAGTAAGTAGCGCGA
>CAXBQO010000103.1:0-3250 GCA_963977945.1 uncultured bacterium | reverse complement strand
AAGATGATTTTGTATTAACTGCAGCTGGCGGTTTACCTGGCGAACTAAATAACAACTGGTTAAGTAAAAGTTTAGATTCATTTGATTGTGAATACGGCTACTCCTGCATGGGTTATGAAATCGCTGGCGCTTGGGGAGTTTCGTTGGCTTATGAAATCTCAGGTAGATCTGGCAGCGTGATTTCGATGGTAGGCGACGGCTCTTATTTAATGATGAACAGTGAGATTTTATCGGCGGTAAATAATGGCAACTCAATCATTTACATTCTCTGTGATAACAAAGGCTTTGCGGTAATTCAAAGATTACAAATTTCAAATGGATCCAAAAGTTATCGAACAATGTTTGCCGATTCTGATTTAGATAAACCATTTGAAGTCGATTTTGTGGCGCATGCAAATTCATTAGGAGCAAAGGCGAAGAGAGTTAATTTTGAGAATTTGCAGGATGAGTTTTTGCAGGCAAAGAAAAATTCTGGTGTGAGCGTATTAGTAATTGATACGCATCCAACTGAGTGGACAGAGGGCGGTGCGTTTTGGGAGGTTGGAGTTTCCGGAAGTAGTAGCGATTCCCAAATCCAGAGCGCGCACAAACGACAAGTCGAAGGAAAAGCTAACCGTCGTTTGTAACTAAAGTTTTTTAACGCCTAAGCCACAAGCGATACTCGCGGCTAATCCATCTTCAATAGTGGCAAAATCTTTATGTAGTTTGTTATTTTTTAGAGAACTTACGAATGCTTTTAACTCAGCGATATATGCCGGTTTGAATCTGCCCATCCAGTCTTTGTGAAGATTGCCAGATTTCCGCGCGGGCAGTTTAAAGTTTTTTGCAATCGATAATTCACCGAGATTTTCAATTACTAATGAACCATTTTCAGTAATAACTTCCATTCCTACCTCATAGCCATAAGTGCTATTTGCGAAAATATCTATAGTCACCAATACTCCTGATTCGGTATGACAATTAACTGAAATTGGATCAGATAAATACGAGTTAGCTTTTCTAGTTTTTTTAGCCAAATTAACCTGCACCGAAACAATTTCTTCACCTAAAAGCCATCGAATAATGTCCATTTCATGTACCGCTACATTGGTAAGCAGCATTGAAGTAGTTGCAGTTGGTGAAGATACATTTCTAGAGGTAGCGCGGATTTGCAAAACTTTTCCGTATTTTCCGGTATTAATTTCGGATTTCAATTTTTGATAAGCCTGATCAAATCTACGCATAAATCCCAGACCAACAATTGAATTTGATTGACGTACAAGTTTTGCAACTTTGCGGGCATCTTTTTCCGTTGAGGCCAAAGGTTTTTCACAGAGAACATGTTTGTTTGCATTAATTGCTTGTTCTAAGTGCCGAGCATGTAAATGATCAGGTGAGGCAATAATTACTGCTTGAACTTCAGAGTCGCTAAATAATTGGGATAACTCGGTGTAAACCTTTGGTAAAAACTTGGATTTCTTTGAAACCTCTTTGGCCACTTTATTTGCAACTGAAATATTTGCATCATAAATCGCGACTACTTTTGAATCTTTTACATATTGCGATAAATACAGCGCGTGGCCTCGGCCCATTATTCCGACGCCGATTACACCGATTCCAATTTTTTCGCTTTTAGCTTTGATTTTTTTACTCTTCAACTTCATATTTTTAGCAGTTTTTACCATCTTGTTATTCTAGTAAATCTAGTAAAGTGAATCTATGAGTGAAACCTTTCTGAGCGAATTAACCGGAAGCTTTTCAACTCCTTCTGCTGGTAATCCAACTGTTGCAATGGTGGAAGCAGCCTACAAACATCACAAATTGAATTTTCGCTACATAAATTGTGAAGTTATGCCAAAAGATTTAAGTAACGCTGTCCTTGGCGCCAGAGCTATGAATTGGGCAGGATTTAATCTTTCAATTCCGCACAAAGTTTCGGTGATTCAATATTTAGATGGGCTTGGCGAATCCGCTGCAATTATGGGAGCGGTAAATTGCGTAGTGAATAGAAACAGTAAATTGATTGGCGAAAATACCGATGGCAAAGGATTTTTACAAGCATTTAAAAAAGTAGATAACCCAAAAGGAAAAAAAATTGCGATTTTGGGTGCAGGTGGTGCGGCTCGAGCAATTGCAGTAGAGCTGGCGTTAGATGGTGCGACTGACTTTTTGATTGTGAACCGCAACAGCGCTCGGGGAGAAGAATTAGCAAACTTACTTATAGAAAAATTAAAAGTGTCGGCGCAATATTCACCGTGGCCAATTGCTTTTAAAGTTCCAGCAGATATTGATGTATTGATTAACGCCACCTCGGTGGGAATGTCAGGCAGTGGAAATTATGATATGGATATTGATTTAAGTACCTTGAATAAATCAATGATTGTGGCTGATGTAATTGTTAATCCGCCTAGTACTAATTTTCTAAAAAGCGCCGCCAAAGTAGGTGCAAAAACAATAGATGGCTTAGGAATGGTGGTTAATCAAGCGGTAATTGGTGTTAAGTATTGGACAAATTTTGATGTCGACGGCTCAATCATGCACGCTGAATTAAAGCGTATTTTTGATTTGTAATTAATTTTTTAAATCTGACTCAGCCACAACTCTTAAAGCCTGCGCCGCAATTGTTAAAGCGGGGTTCATTGCGGCAGATGATGGAAAGAATCCGCCATCAATTAAGTAAAGATTTTCTACATCATGCGATCTGCAGTATTGGTCAACCACACTAAATTTTGCATTATGCCCGGCAACTGAAGTGCCACACTGATGAGAGTTCATTGAGATATCAAATGGCTGGACAAATATCGCTTGAAAGCCAGCTCGCTTAAGAACTTTTTTAGTTTTTGTCATTAACTCTTTATGAGCAGATTCATTAAGTGCTTTGCGGAAAATTTGAATCATGCCATTTTTATTAATTTCTACTCGGTTATTTGTTGAAGGTAAATCTTCATTCATCACGACAAACTCAACTGAACGATCGGCAATAAATTTAAGAATTGAAAGCGGAACTTTTGTGGCATAACTTTTCATCATGATGCCTTGCACTTTTCCAATCAACTGAACCGCTCCTAATGGATAACCCGAACCTCCATCTAGGTACCAATCTGAAAACGACAAGGTTTTTTGAAAGATCACATCATTTTTACTGCGGATATCAAAGGCAGCAATGTGAGCGTTATTGTGCATCATAAAATTTTTGCCCAAAAGATTTGAGGAATTTGCAATATTTCCCGATTTAAGAAGTAGCGCTGCGGTATTGACTGCGCCCAGACTT
>CAXBQO010000102.1:0-3328 GCA_963977945.1 uncultured bacterium | reverse complement strand
CCATGCTTATGGCAACTCCGTGAAAATGGATATCAAAACTTGGAATGACTATGGGCCACTGTCTTGGCGTCGATCCATTCCATCGCAAACCAATAAAATTGAGAAGAAATGACATACCAACAGCTGTAATAAGTGGGGCAAGCCGAGGGGCATTTCTGAGTCTGCGATAAGCAAATCTTTCAATTAATACGTTAATTGTTGCGCCGAAAATCATAACTGCGAGTAGGCAAGCTGAAAATGTAATCCAGCCTGATGGGCCAGAATGATCTTGTTTAAACCAAACTGAGATGAAATAAGCTGAAAACAAAGTTCCAAGCATAAAGAGATCGCCGTGCGCAAAGTTAATTAGCTCGATAATTCCATAAACCAAGGTATAGCCCAGCGCGATTAAGGCATATAAAACACCGTTGCTAATTCCGATAACGCTGGCTTGAAAAAATTGAGTTGGAGATTTCATAAAATTGATCAACAACCAATAGACCATTCCTACCAATATCAACGCAGCCGAAACTCTAAAAATTAAAGTTTTAACGATTTGGCTTGCCGGTGATGCTGAAACCGCGGACATCTATGAAATTACCTTCCAATTCACAAGGTTTAGTGGTGGAAACTCTAAGGGTGATTACTGAGAAAGTAAACCTAATTTGGCTTGATTATCAAAGGATGAATTGAAAAAGGCTTAAATTTTTGACCAAAAAGAAACACGGGGTGGATTTTCATCCACCCCGTGTTCACTATTTAAACAAAATAGTTGATGAACTACGCACCAACTTCTTTTGCTAACTAAGTGTTATTTAACCGCCCAAGCTTGAACAGTTACTTCTTCCTTGTTCTTAACCACTTCGATAGTGATGTCTTTTGCGTTAACGTCACCAGTTAGTGGATCAAGTTGAATTGCTTTTCCAAGGACAGAGTTGTTTGCTGAAATCTGTACAGTGTTTGCACCGAATACAGCATCACGTACACCCTTGCGAGTTCCATCTGACTTAGCAATAGCGCCCAAGATAACTTGAACCGCAGCTACACCGTATAGTGGATAAGAACCAACTGGATCTTTTCCATACTTAGCTTTGTAAGCCTTAAGGAATTTAGCACCTGCACCTGTTGGATTGTTCTTCAACAACAATTCTGTTGAAAGACCAGCAAATGATAGGTAAGCACCGTCTGCCTCTGGCAGAGAGTTAAATTGTGGATAGCCAGTGAAACCATCTGGACCCATCAACTTAACTTTGGTGTTGTCGCCAAGAACTTTTACTTTGTCCTTAGTTAATTGACCACCATTGTTATCAAAGATTCCGCCAAAATAAACCATTTCTGGATTCAAGGCTTTGATCTTGGTGAACAACGCGGTGTAGTCGGTTTGTTTCTTATCCCAACCTTCACCCTTATCACCTGATGATAGAACTGTGATTCCTTGTTTCTTAGCTTCAGTTACGAATGCTTGTGCAACACCTTGACCATAAGTTTCAGTGTCATTCAAAACATAAACTGATTTGATGCCAAGTTCTTTAGCAAACTGAGCAGCAGCTGAACCTTGGTTGTCATCTGTAGTACAGACACGACCGTAGTTGCGCACACCTGTTGGGTAATACTTGTCAGGCTCGCCTTCGTTCCACTTCTTTGTAAGACCTGGGTTGGTGTTCGCATTTGAAATCATCAACATCGGTCCGGTTGGATCTTGGTTTAATACTGGAACAATAATTTTCGCGCAACCAGAGTTGTAAGTTCCCATGATGGCAACTTCTTTTTTGTTTGCTACGTGTGCTTGAGCATTAGCTGCGCACTTTGCATCATCCCATGAACCTTTTGCGGCAGTGGCGTTGTCGTAAGCTTTAAATGCCAACTCATATTCGCCTGCCTTGTAACCCTGTTGTTCTAGATACAACTGGATTGCTTTATTAGTTGAGTCATTTGAATCAAACGCTGAACCTTGCAGCGGAAGATCAGTTGAAATGATCAACTTGTTTGAGGAGCTGCAACCGGTCAACACAGATGCTGCAAGAGCACCAACTGCCAACGCAGTTACAATTTTTGTAACTTTTTTCATTAGAACCTTTCGTTAACTACCTGTTCGCAAATCTTTTATTTGCTAAAAGATTTATTTATCCCGGGACAGGGAGGAGATAAGAATACAAGTGAAAATTAGATAAACCAATTTGGTATACGAATGGTTGCCGAATAATTTACTTTCTTGTTATTAAATGTTTACTTATTTTTACTTATCCAGCGCCTTTTCTGGGTCAATCACTGCGTTTGCGATATCGCGCATTGACATGCGCCTATCCATCGCTGATTTTTGAATCCAGGAGAATGCTTCTGGTTCAGAAATATTTAAGGCTTTCATCAGAATACCTTTGGCGCGATCAATCAATTTTCTTGTCTCTAACCGCTCATATAAATCTGCTACCTCTTTTTCTAAACTCTTCATCTGTCGGTGGCGAGATATTGCAATCTCAATCGCCGGAACTAAATCATTAATTGAAAAGGGTTTGACCACATACGCCATTACGCCAGCATCACGGGCGCGATCAACTAATTCTTTTTGACTGAAAGCGGTCAGCATTAAAACTGGAGCGATACTAATTATTTTTTCGGCGGCAGATATTCCATCTAATTGCGGCATTTTTACATCTAGAATTGCTAAATCAGGTTTTAATTCATTTGCAAGTTCTATTGCCCGTAATCCATTTTCTGCCTGAGCAACAACTTCATAACCTGCTTCGGTTAGCATTTCAACTAAATCAAGTCGAATTATGGTTTCATCTTCGGCAACTAAAATTTTTAATTTACTCACGTGCCTCGAGTCGGATTCGAACCGACACTATACGGTTTTTGAGACCGTCCTCTCTACCGTTGGAGTACCGAGGCAAAATCTAAAGAGTGAAGAGTTTATCTACTAAATTAACTTTGGCTGAACTCTTACTTATTTTTTACTTATTTTTTACTTATTTATTTTTTACTACTTATTGCGGTAGGCAGAAGCAACTCCATCAACCGCATCGCCAACTTTGTGAACTCGCATGGCATTAGTTGATCCAGGTATTCCAGGTGGGGATCCGGCAATTATCAAAACTAATTCACCACGTTTTACTCGATTGGAATTAATTAAGAGGTTATCAACCTGCATCACCATTTCATCGGTGTGCTTAACCATTGGTGCCAACATCGGCTCTACTCCCCAAGTTATTGACAATCTATTTAGAGTGCTTTGATCTGGAGTCATTGCCAAAATTGGAATCGGAGAACGCAAGCGCGACATTCTTCGGGCTGAATCACCACGTTGGGTGAATGCAATTAAATATTTAGCATCAACTTGTGCACCAACCTC
>CAXBQO010000101.1:0-3394 GCA_963977945.1 uncultured bacterium | reverse complement strand
ATGTTGCTGGAACCGCGCCCGGCATATTTGCCACGCAATAAAAAATAGAGTTGTGAACTTTATAAGTCGGTTCGGCGTGAGTTGTTGCTCTGGAATCTTCAAAACATCCACCTTGATCAATTGCGACATCTACTAAAACACTTCCGGGTTTCATTTTTGATACCAATTTATTTGTAACCAATTTTGGTGCTTTTGCACCGTGAACAAGTACCGCTCCAACAACTAAATCAGCCTCTATTAATTCTTTTTCAATGTCATACGCCGAGGAAGCAATTGTTTTTACCCCACCTGAAAATAATCGATCTATTTCTTGAAGTTTTGAAAGGCTGACATCAAGAATTGAAACATCTGCTCGCATGCCGTGCGCGATTGTGGCGGCGGCGATTCCAACTACACCACCACCGATGATTACAACTTTTCCAGGACGAACTCCTGGAACTCCACCTAATAAAACTCCGCGGCCGCCTGCGTTTGCTTGCAGTGCCGCTGCTCCAACTTGAATCGACATTCGTCCTGCAACTTCGCTCATTGGAGCAAGTAGAGGTAATTGACCATTAACTTCGACGGTTTCGTACGCGATTGCTGTGCAACCTGATTTCATGATTGCTTGCGTGCATTCTTTTGATGCTGCCAAATGCAAATATGTAAAAAGAATTTGCCCCTTACGCATTTTGGAATATTCCGGTGCGATTGGCTCTTTTACTTTTTGAATTAGATCAGCGCGCTGCCAAACTTCATCTGCGCTTTTTACAATTTCAGCGCCAGCAGCTTTATATTCTTCGTCAGTAATTGCCGAGCCCACACCGGCACCGGCTTCTACTAAAACTTTATGGCCCGCTGCGACATAAGCGTGAACACCTGATGGTGTAGCCGAAACTCTAAATTCGTTGTTTTTTATCTCTTTGGGGATACCAACAATCACGATGCCATCGTACTACCGAATAAATACTCGCAAACTTTGGGGTGTAACTCTCGGCGCATTTGTACAAATGAGTCACTTGGCCATTTCGCATCAAAAACTCGGCGTAAAAGTTTGGCTAATCCGTAAGTCGAATCATCAGCCATAGCAATTTTTAACGCTGTGTTTGCATTTGCAAGATCTCGATTTTCGTAATGAATCGCAGCCAAGATGGTTGCCACCGGAGCGATGTAACCTTTTGGTGCGACCTGAAGTAATGATTGCCAAAGTTTTATGAAAAAATCTAATCGTTTGGCATTTACTACTCCCATTGCGTAATCGCGAACCTGAAGATCTTGCAGGCGCACCAAAACCATCGCTTGCAATGGTTTATTAGTGAAACTGGTATCGGATTCATATTCAGCAATTAGATCGGCAACTGCTAATGCACCGGTTTGTTGCGCTGTGATTACTAATTCAGATTCATAATCTATTTTCGCAATTTTGTTAATCTCTAACATTAATTCTTGATCTTGATTGTTTTGATTATCTTGATTATTGCTATGCGGTATTTGTTTTGTCATTGGCTTAGATTGCAGAAAAAGCTATTAATAAAAAATTAATATGAGTAAAAATGTGGAATTACGATTGATGTGATTATTTATTAAAGCGGGAAAGTGCCTGAACCACAGTTAACTCTTCTTTCACAATTTGTTTTATAGCATCGCCAGTGATTGGCATAGTCACTCCATCTACCGAATAAGTACCTTTCCAAGTGATACTTAATTCCACTTCATAATCTCCGGCGGTCTTATATGTATGTTGAATCATTGAGATTGGATAAGGGGCGCCGGGTAAAAAGGTTGTAAAAGTATTGCCATCGCCATATTGCCAATTAAATGTTGGGTAAAGATTCACGATTACCACCACATCTAATATCGGAATCACCGCGTTAAATTTGGTTGGGGTGTTTGTCCAAAAAATAGTTGGCACGTTGACCACGGCCTCATTTGTCGGCTGACGCTTAATGTTGCCGGTCGGAAGAAGTTTTACTAAGCGATCTGAAAGTGATTCAGATTGAGTCGGTGCGCTGGTCGTAATCGGTTTAGCAATTGGTTTTGGTTTAACCAATGGTTTAGATGAAGACTTTACTTTTGGTTTTGGCGTTGGTTTCGCGGAAGTTTTTGGTTTCGCAGTTGGTCTAGGAGTTTGTTGACCACCTTTTTGCGCGGAAATTATTAATTTGTTGTCATCGGTGTAAACATCGACACAAGTTTTACTGCAATCAGAGTTTGAATCGGCGGTAGCGGTTTGAATTTGCACGCTTTGTAACAATAATGAACAAATACAAATACTTACTACCATTTTGAATATTTGCATTTTGCAGAAAATAGCAACGAACCTTTTCAATCTTTCAACTGTTGAAAATTACTGTTGAAGAGCAATAAGTGTGAATTTTTTATTATTTATGAAATGCTAATCAAATGGCATATCGCGATGGTGATGGATGGATTGAATGTAATTGCGGTGGCAAACACTGGGGTTTAAATGGTGCCGCCGGTTTATTGTTGGTGCGCAACGGTTCCATTTTGATGCAACATCGTGCGCCGTGGGTTCATAACGGTGGAACTTGGGGAATTCCAGGTGGCGCCAGAGATTCACATGAAAGTGCTACCGAAGCTGCAATTCGAGAGGCAAATGAAGAGATCGGAATTGATAAAGATTTAATTCAACCAATCTCAGTATTTACCGATGATCATGGTGTCTGGCGTTATGAAACGATTATTTGCAAAGCCGGAGAAGAATTAATCGCATATGAAATGAATGATGAATCTCAGGAAGTTGCTTGGATAAAGTTTGAGGAAGTTGAAAAAACCAATTTACATCCAAGTTTTGCTGCGACTTGGCCAAAATTATTGGCAGAGGTTAGGCGGATTTTTCCTTAAAGCTCTCATCAAGTTTGCGTAATGACTCTTTAATTATTTCACCATCGGTTGTTCGCCAAAATGGTGGCATCGAATTTAGCAAAATCTGGCCATATTTTTTATTTACAATTCTAGAATCCAAAATTGCCACTACTCCCCGATCTTGCGTTGAGCGAATTAATCGACCGGTTCCCTGAGCGAGAAGAAGTGCCGCTCTTGGAAGTGAAACCTGCATAAAGCCACTGCCTCCTGATGAATCTGCTTGTGATGAACGTGCCGCCATTATTGGTTCATCTGGTCGTGGAAATGGAATTCGATCGATTGCTACCAAGATACAACTTGAACCTGGCACATCGATTCCTTGCCAAAGTGAAATTGTGCCAAGCAAAATTGAATTTTCTTGTTCTGCAAATTTTGTAACAAGTGGAGCAACCGCGTCACCTCGTCGCTGGGTAATTATTGGAATTCCTCTATCGGATAATTCGTTTCGCAAATACTCATCAGCCATTTCAACCCCGCGCCAAGATGAGAAGAGTGCCAATGTTCGACCGCCAGCAGAAATTATTAATTC
>CAXBQO010000100.1:0-3425 GCA_963977945.1 uncultured bacterium | reverse complement strand
CCATAATTTGCAAACTGGCGAACCATTTCTTCGCCAATTCCACGTGCGCCACCGGTAACAATTACTACCTTTTGTGCCAAATCAGCTAAAAATTCAGACATTTAAAGTGCTACCACCAAGTCAATCTCCACCAAAATATTAATTAAATCTGAACCAACAGTTGTGCGAACTGGAAAAGGCGCTTTAAAAAATTCACGGTATGCCGCGTCATATTCCTTAAAGTCTCGATTTACATCTTGAAGATGAGCGGTAACTTTTACAACTTTGGAGAAATCAGTTTTCTTTTCATCCAAAATTGCCTTTAAATTTTTCAATGTTTGAATAGTTTGCTCTCTTACGCCACCTTCAACAATTTTGCCGGTAGCAGGATCTACTGGTCCCATTCCACAGGTATAGAGAAATCCATTTGCTACTACTCCATGTGAATAAGAACCTCCAGGTGCTGGTGCATTTTTTGCGGTGACATGTTCAAGCGCCATTTTCAAACCCTTTCTTGATATAAATCAGGCATTACTAATTGATGAATACTAGATTTCTAAACTGGCTAAATACTAGTGGGAAAAATGAATTAAGAGATAGTTATAAGTTAATTAAAAGAAAGTATGGATGCAGTCAATCACATCATAATCATCGTTTACTACAAATAAAATCTTCCATTTATCAAAATTTGTACAAGGGTGCGAAACGCCTAATCCGATCAAATCAGAATATTCAATGCTTGAGCTAGTCGAGCTAGTTGAGATTTTTGAATTATTTACCTTTCGGTACTTCATAAATCCATGTTGATCATTTAATTGGGTAATCACCGCGGAAATTTCAGATGCCACTGATATTCCCTTAGTTCTATTTGAATTAGGGATGTGCCAAAGCGGAACCGGATTATCTAAATCATTGCCAACATCTCGCTTACCAAAATTTAACAACGCAAAACCTTTTTCAGGTTGACTTAACACTTCGCTCCAAAGCTCTAACGCTGGTAAAAACTTAAAATCTTTACTATTTCTAAACGGATAAATATCTTCATAATGAACATGATCGTGAGTTAGATACCCCCCGCTTCGAAGAATTACTTCATTTTTCCCATTTTGCGAAAGTTCTGTCGCCACCACATCAAAGAAAGCGCTGCCACCGGCGGTAAGTTTCAATTTATTGCCAACTTGTTGCTCAGCGATTTCCAATGCCACCAACATTTTTTTAGCAAACTTTGAAACCGATTTAAGTCCCCGTTTTGATCTGGCGGCGTTAGGCAAGGCACCTTCAAAACCACTGATTCCACCAATTACCACTTGCGGAATTTTCAAAATAGTAAGAATCGTTGCTACATCATCTAAATTCCTGATGCCGCCGCGAGCATTGTTTGACCCAATTTCAAGATATATTTCAAATTTTAAATCTGAAAAAGTCTGACAAAGTTGCGCGATTCGTTTAGCAGAATTTACTGAATCTATGCAGAATGAGATTTTTGCTTCTAAGGATGAATTAAATTTACCTATTTGAATTAAAGCCGCATCGTTGGCTACTTCATTCGCAATGAAAAAAGTATTGAAGCCAAAATCTTTAAAGACCAATAGTTGTTGCAGGTTTGCAATTGTTAAAGAGACCGCACCATATTTACTTTGAAGGGTGGCTAATTGCGGCGACATCGACGTTTTAACGTGCGGTGATAATTTAACTTTTTGGTTACTGCAAAATCTAGCCATAGTTTCCAAATTATTTCTTAAGGCGGATTCCTTAATTACCAAGATCGGGAACAAAAAATCACTTTTAAAAATATTAGGTTTACTATCTAAGAATTGAGCGATTGATTTTCCCTGAGCGGAGATAGGAAAACCTTTGAAATCTACCGAAATTTTGGTTTCAGATAACTGCGAAATATTTCTCGACACGGTAAAAGGCTATCATTTGACTATATGAGTACTGGTTTGCAGGAACAATCACTTGGCAAACAAATGGAGCGCGAAATATTTGAAACTCCATTTGTATTTGAGAGGCTTATTCAAAATCAAAACCAATTTGAAAACTGTGTAAAGCAAATAAAAAGTAAAACAATTAACTCCATTCAAATTTTGGCTCGTGGTACATCGGATAACGCAGCGATATTCCTGAAATATCTTCTAGAAACTCACCTTGGAATCCCAGTGGGTTTGGCGGCGCCTTCGATTGTTACTGTCTATAAAACTAAATTGAATTTTGAAAACACGCTAGTAATAGCAGTGTCTCAAAGTGGGCAATCACATGATTTACTCGAGTACGCCCAAGCAGTGGCAAATTCAAAAGCACTGCTCCTTGGAATCACAAATGATGCTAATTCTCCCCTAGCCAAGATATGTCACTCCCATTTGGATGTAAGTGCTGGGCCAGAGATTGCAGTTGCAGCAACAAAAAGTTATTCGGCACAACTTCTAACTGCATACTTACTAGTCAAAAAATTAACTAGTGAAAAGGTTTTTGATGAAGCAGTATTTCAAAAGGAATTACAATCAAATTTAGCGCGAGATATAAGTTCTGCTGTTTCAACTTTAAAAAATTCTGATCAAGTTATCGTCTTAGGTAGGGGTTTTTCTTACGGAAACTCCTTGGAAACCGGACTTAAAATACAAGAAACTTGCCAGCGCAACGTTCGAGGTTATTCACTGGCTGACTATATGCACGGTCCGATTTCTGCTTTAGAAAAAAGTTCGACAGTCATTATTTGTATTTCAAATGGATTCAATATTGAAACTATCAAATCGGAACTAGATAAATTACGACAAGTTTCGCCACGAATTATTTGGGTGGGTAACACCGATTTGGCTATGGCTTCAGATTTACAAATTCCCGGAGCGAAAACTAACGATGAGGCACTTAATGTAATTCTTGATTCAATTTTGCTGCAACGCATCGCATTAGAACTTTCCAGATCTTTAGGATTAGATGCAGATCAACCTCGAGGTCTTAATAAGGTAACAATCACTAAATGAATTCAGATCTGCTGATCGCAGTCGACGGTGGTGGATCCGGTATCCGAATTGCCTCTAATTTAAGTAATCAAATCGACAACGTTGCCGGTTTCTCACATGGCGAAAAAGATTTAGCTGAGTATTTATCAAATGCAATAGTTAATTACACAAAAAAGTTTCCAAATCCGGTGAAAAAAGTTGTTTTAGCCACAGCAACTTTGCCAGCAAATGAGCAGCAGTATCGAGCGATTGCCGTAAAAATCAGAGAGCGAACCAGAGTCTCTGAAATTTGGATTTGTAGTGACTCAGTTAGCGCTGCGGCAGCGGCAATTAAAAATGATGGAGTCGCTATTGCAGCTGGAACAGGAATCACTGCTATGGCACTTGGAAAAAATAGAACGATGGCTTTTGCATTGAGTGGAGATGGATATTTGATCGGTGATGAAGGCAGCGCATACTGGATTGGGAAAATGGGTCTAAATCAAG
>CAXBQO010000099.1:0-3526 GCA_963977945.1 uncultured bacterium | reverse complement strand
CCTCGCGTTAGGAATATCGGTTGGCACTAGAATCTTCAATCAATTTTCGCGTAGAAGATTGTTTGGTTTATCCCTTTCAATCGCGGGATTTTTGTTAATTATTCTTTCATTAGTTTTAAATCTTGTACTCGCAATTGTGATCACTATTTTCTTAGGCGCTTTTGCGGGAATTTCATGGGTCACTGGTTTCACATTGCTTGGGCTTGAAGTTGAAGACAGTGTTCGTGGCCGCACATTTGCATTTGTTCAATCACTAATAAGGGTTTGTTTAGTATTTGTTTTAGCGGTTGCACCAATCATTGCAGCATCAATTGGCAAACATTCCTTTGAATTTAATTCAACAAAAGTGACCTATAACGGTGCTGCATTCACTATGTTTTTCGCAGGGATTATTGGCTTTATTGTTGGAATTATTTCTTACCAAAAAATGAAAGACCGCCCCAACGTTTCATTATGGTCAGATATTCAGTCAGCTTTGCGCGGTGAACTTGGCGCGATTACTGGAAATACCACACAAGGAATATTTATTTCTTTTGAAGGTGGCGAAGGTGCAGGAAAATCAACCCAATCAAATTTATTAAAAAGTTGGTTTGAAGAAAAAGGTTTTAAAGTTTTGTTAACCCGCGAACCAGGCGGAACTAATCTAGGTAATCAATTGCGTTCAATTTTGCTTGCTAACGAAACTGGCGAAATTTCTCCAAGAGCTGAAGCACTTATGTATGCCGCAGATCGAGCGCACCATGTTTATTCAATTGTCAGACCTGCCCTACAAAATGGCGAAGTTGTGATTACAGATCGGTACTTAGATTCTTCAATTGCGTACCAAGGGGCTGGGCGAGTGTTACTACCAACTGAAGTAGCAAGAATTTCTCGTTGGGCTACAGAATCATTAACTCCTATTTTGACCATCATTCTAGATTTACCTGCAAATGTTGGTTTATCAAGATTAAAAGGTGCCGACAGGTTAGAAAGTGAGCCATTAGTTTTTCATGAGCGAGTGCGACAAGAGTATTTAAATCTTGCAAACAGCGACCCAGAGAGATATTTAGTTGTTGATGCTAATCAAGACATTAAAGAGATACACAAATTGATTATTGAACGGGTCAGTGCTTTACCCCTACTCAAGAAAAATTAATTCAATGCCAACAGTATTTGATTCACTAATTGATCAAGATTTAGTTATAGAGCAACTAAATAAATATTTGTTGAACGAAAATTTTATGACACACGCGTGGCTTTTCCATGGCCCGAAGGGTTCAGGTGTTCAAGTTGCTACAGCGGCATTTGCAGCAGCTTTAGTGTGTAATTTCAAGGGCTGCAAAGAATGTGATTCTTGTAAGAATGCGGCGAATAAATCTCATCCAGATGTTGAATATTTAGGGGCTATTGGTTCAATAATTAAAGTTGATGAGGTCAAAGAGTTAATAGATAAGGCCAGCTGGGCGCCGAGTATTTCTAGAAAAAGGGTTCTAGTTATTGATGAAGCTGAGCGTTTGTCTGAGTCAGCAGCAAATTCACTTTTAAGAGCGATTGAAGAACCAAGTCCCAAAGCAATCTGGTTATTAAGTTGTAATTCAATTGATAACTTACCAATTACATTGCAGTCAAGATGTCAAAAAATACAACTTAAATCACCTAAGACAGAGTCAATTGTCAATTATTTGGTTAAACAAAAGTCTATTAATCCAAAAACAGCAAAAATTATTTCAAGTTTGTCAGTTAATAATCTAGAGCGTGCCAAAAAACTGGCCGATAGCGAGCATTTAATAAATTATCGAAGAGACACACTTCTAAAGTTATTAAACTTAAAGAGTATTCCACATGCCTTCCAATTAGCTCAATTTGTGATAGAGCAAGGCAAAGAAATAACAGAACAAATTAATGCCGACGAAAATGAGCAAGAGTTGACTAACCTAAAAAATTCTTGGGGATCAAGTGGTTCCAAAGTTGCTTCCGGAGGGAGTAAAGCCTTAAAGGAATTAGAAAAAGATCAAAAATATAGAAACTCTAAAGACAATAAAGATTTAATTACTGAAATAATGAATGATTTATTCTCATTCTATAGAGATGTTTTGATATGTGTAATGAACATCAATGCCGAATTGATAAATTCTGATTTAGCTGAACAAATTCAGTTATTTGCGAAAACAGCCAGAGTAAATAATGTTTTAGAAGCGCTTGAAACCATAGATCAAACACAAGATTTATTGTTGGGAAATATAAACCCCCTTCTTGCACTTGAAGGAATGTTCGCGAGATTAGCCGGTAATTTCCAATTTTAGATTTTTTAGCAATTAGGGCAGGATGAGGTTATGAAGTTAGACCATGTTTCATACGTTGCTTCACACGATCAAATATCCGATGTGGTGAACAGAATTGGATCACAATTACAAACAGCATTTACTGACGGCGGCAAACATCCAAGATTTGGTACTAGAAATTTCACCGCTCCACTGTTAGATGGCTCTTATATTGAAGTTGTTTGTCCGATGGATCATCCGGCGACCGATGCCACACCTTTTGGAAAAGCTGTAAAACAAAAAGCGCTAGAAGGTGGAGGTTGGTTTGCGTGGGTTGTTTCGGTTGATGATATTTCAAGTATTGAAACGAAATTAGGAAGACAATCGGTTGCAGGTCAAAGGGTGTCACCTAATGGAATTGAATTTAATTGGAAACAAATTGGTGTACTCGGAACAATAAAAGAAGCACAATGGCCATTTTTTGTGCAGTGGGAGAAGCCAAATCACCCTTCGAATTTAGGACTGGCAAAAGCAAAAATACAAGAAATAAAGTTTTCTGGAAATGATAATCCAGGAGAAATTAAAATTGATACTAAAAAATTCCCGGTATTAACTTATGGAGTTAATCCAAGCGAAAACGGAATTGAAGAAGTTATTTTTGCTTTAAACGGATCAACAATTTCAATTAATTAGAGATTTATAAAGTTCTATGTGTCTTAAACAAAATTGGTTCATAGTGAAATCAGATCTAACTTTCTTGGATGCGTTCATAGCAACGGATTCAAGGATTTCAGGTTTTTGAAAAATATCTTCTAATTTTTTCGTAAAGTTTTTAACAGGTGTCTCGGATAAAAAGCCAGTATTTCCATCAATAATAAATTCACTGACACCTCCTACATTGGTTGAAAGAGTAGGCACAGAAAAGGTCGCTGCTTCAAGTATGACTAGTGGCATACCCTCATTCAATGAAGTTAAAATAAGCAGGTCGGCTTCTTTTAAATAAGAGTTAATATCTTTGGACCAGCCAACAAATTCAATTTTTAAACTTTTACTTTGAGAATATTTTTTACACATTTCAAAAAGCTCTCCACCACCAATCATTACGAGATTGGCGTCGTACGTGCCAGATATGTTTTCAAAAGCTTGTATTGCTAAGAAAGGATTCTTAATTTTGCTAAATCTTCCAACCCAAAGTAAGCGTAACGGCGATTTTGCGGACTCTTTTTTATGGTAATTAGAATCTATTTCAACTCCAGGATAAATTACTCGCCAATTATTCTGTAAAC
>CAXBQO010000098.1:0-3576 GCA_963977945.1 uncultured bacterium | reverse complement strand
AGGAGTAATTACTGCTGATCAAAAGGCGCAGATTCAAAGAGATTTAAACGCGCTTCCGGTGGTGGATAAAGTTTTTTATGAATCTCAACAAGAGGCATTAACTAGATTTAAAGAGAGATTTAAAAATTCAGCAATTTCGCAAAATGTGACTGCTGATCAATTACCAGAATCTTTTCGAGTTAAATTAAAAGACCCAACCAAGTTTGCTGT
Organism: uncultured bacterium; assembly: GCA_963977945.1. Lineage (GTDB taxonomy): Bacteria > Actinomycetota > Actinomycetes > Nanopelagicales > Nanopelagicaceae > CALMJB01. Next base: position 3,366 of record CAXBQO010000098.1, on the reverse strand, counting down.
TATTGAAAGTGCGTTTAGTGGCAGGCCAGGCGTTGATATTGTTCAAGATCAACGAGCAATATTGGATAAATTCTTTAAATTGCTATCGGTTTTGCGTAATGGTGCATTAGCAATCGGTTTAGCTTCAGTTCTAACTGCTTCATTATTAATTAGTAACACTTTACGAATTGCCGCATTCAATCGCCGTCGCGAAACTGGCGTTATGAAACTTGTGGGTGCCTCATCTTTTTCTATTCAGTTGCCGTTCTTGTTAGAAGGAATTTTCTCTGCTTTTGTTGGCTGGATTTTTGCTACCGGATTCTTAGCGATATTTAAGGTAGCGGTGCAATCTAAAGTGGAACCACTTTTAACCTTCACCCAATTTTTTGGTTGGTCCGATGTTTGGCAAGCGTCATTCTGGTTATTTGTAACTGGAATTTTTGTCTCTTCAATTGCATCTTTACTGACACTACGCCGTTATTTAAAGGTTTGATTTAGTTCAGGTTCTTCTGCGGAAGAGTTGATTTTGATGGCAAAAGAAACCGGTAGAAAATTAATAGCCCAAAATAAAACTGCACGCCACGATTATTTTATTGAAGATGTCTATGAATGCGGTTTAGTTTTAACTGGTACCGAGGTTAAATCTCTTCGCGCCGGCCGAGCCACACTTACTGATGGATTTGCCAATTCAAAAGATGGCGAACTTTGGCTTTCTGGCATTCATATTCCCGAATACAACGAAGGTAGTTGGACTAATCATTTGCCAAGAAGAGATCGCAAATTACTTTTACATAAACGTGAAATTGAAAAACTTACTGATATTTTAAAACAAGGTGGATTAACAATTGTTCCACTTTCTCTATATTTCAAAGATGGCAAAGCAAAGGTTGAGATTGCAGTTGCCAAAGGTAAAAAAGCGCACGATAAGCGCAATACATTGAAAGAGAAAGAGGCATCGCGCGAAGTCGATCGCGAAATTTCCCGCAGAATCTCTGGCAAATCAGATCGAACTGGTGGTCGCGTCGGTAAAGCAATGGGCATCAAAAAAGGTGGCAAATCTAGTAAATCCAGTGGCTCTAAACTTTCTGGAAAATCAGCCCGTTACGCTGATTACGAATAAGTAATTTTCATTTAAACACATTCTCATTTAGAATTATCGCTCTGCGGTTATCTGCGAAAAGAAGCAGTTACTAGATGGCAAAACCGCCGCCTCTTCATCAAAAACCATTTCCAAAAAAACTTAATAGCTACTTTTGGGGGTGATCGGATTCGACTCTAGTCACCATTCCAGGGGAAGCGGGCCGAGAAAGCTGTGATGATCTCGCAAACCACACACAGAAAAATATAAGCGCCAGTAATACTGCCGCTGATTATCAACTAGCTGCCTAAGCTAGCTCTGATATCCGTTAACCCGAGTTTGCTCTCGCCTCGGGACCTAACGTCGCTAGGGAGCTTGCTCAATATCGTGTTACGGAGATATTCGGGGACTTAATCTGTAACTGAGTCTGTCAACATCTTGTGCATCGAATTGTTGGGACTGAGAAAACGTAAGATGTACTACGCCCGTAGAAGTCCTGGTTTGATGCTAAAGGACCCGGGTTCAATTCCCGGCACCTCCACTTAAATTACATTTTAATTACACTTTACTTTCCAAAATTAATTGAGCAAACTTATTAATTATGTAATTAATACCAAGTAATTAGTACCAAGTAATTAGTACTTGGAAATTAGTAATTAGTAATTAATTAGTTAGTGCTGATCAGGCAACTTCATCTATTGGCCGAGCGGGAACAAAATATTCTCGTCCTAATGGTGATATCCAATTGCAGGAACCATCTGCATTACTAGTTAGTTTCCAACCACCATGAGTCTTCAATAAATGATGCCTTCGACAAAGTACGCCAAGATTTTGAACAGAAGTTTTTCCACCATCTTCCCAAGCAACTGCGTGATCTATATCGGCGCGATGAGCTGGTTGTCGACATCCGGGGACGCGACAGGTTCGGTCTCTGGCAATTAAGAAATCAACTAAATGTTGTGGCGGTTCATAACTTTCGCGGCCGTAATCGAGCAAGTTTCCAGTAATTGGATCGGTAATAAATCTGCGCCATTTCGCGTCCGTTGCTAATTCTCTTGCCACTTTTGCAGGAATCGCACCGTACCCAGCTAGCTGACCTGGATTTTCATTTAAACCAAGCAAAGTTGGTAGGTCCATTGTTAAATTTAAAGTGATTGGTCGACGATGAGTCTGATTATTTTCAGTTGTGGATCCTAAATAAATAGTTGCAAGTTTGGTTAGAGCATCAGCGCGCTTCATATCTATAGTTCTTAAATCTAATTCTTTATCCTTTTTGTCATCAGTGGCACGGGCAATTTTTTCAATTGCCATAAAAACTGTTTGAGCATCAACCGCCGGTAATAACGCCAGAATTGTGCTCATGCCATCTGAGTGGGGATAAATCTCTACTTTTCGGGATTCACTAGCTTTTTCAACTACCTCTTCAAATTGTTGTGGAGCTAATTTCGCAATTGTTGATCTCACTTTGCTAGCGACCTGTGCTGGAGTATGAAACTCTGCATAAGAAATTGCTTGTTTTTCAATCTCTGAAATTGTCTGCACCTCAACGCCTTGGCGAATTACTTGCTCTACCTCTTTAGCTATAACTGTTGCATGTTGAGCAGAAATATCGCCGGTGGCAAGAGCTGCGGAAACAATTGGTAAATGCGAATTTAAGGTTCTGGCAACATCTATTTTTATTTGAGCAGTATTAGCAGAAAGCCTTAATGCCGTGGCGACCTCTTCGCGTTCAAACTCATCGACTCCGGAGTACATGCTTTCAGCTTCACTTGGTTCATCGCCAGCAACGGCAACTATTGCTTGTTGTAATTTGGCTTGCAACCAACCTGATTGTTTTTCAAGTGCAGCCAAATAATCAAGGCGCCGAGGTTTAGACAAAGAGAAGGGGTCGATTTTTACTAATTTATTTAGGATTTCTATTCCGGCAGGTGAATTTAATAAATCTATTATGAAATCTTCTTCATTTGTGGCAATCCAATCACCAGATTGATTTTGATTGCTGCCGTTTTTGGTCATAGGTGAATGATGGAAGTTGGCTCTGACAAGATTTCTAGAAAAAGAGGTTGTTGATAAAAAACCTTGTTAATAAGTTCTGATTGTGGAAAATTAAATTACTTAGATTCTTACTTTGATACTTTCCTCAGAACTCTCTTTGTAACTAAGTTCTAAACTCTAGGTAATACTCTTTCAATACTTGCTTTAAGCAGTGAGAGCGAGCCTTACAATTCTTACAACCCCTTCAACGCCCCAACCACTTTAGTTAGAGATTCCTTGGCATCGCCAAATAACAAAGTGGTTTTAGCATCATA
>CAXBQO010000097.1:0-3628 GCA_963977945.1 uncultured bacterium | reverse complement strand
CTCCGATTGCGGGCGCACGGATCGGAGTATTGCTGGCGGTATTTTCAGTTAAGTATCAAATTGACCAAGTAGTCCTTGGCTTCGTAATAAATGTTTTAGTAATTGGATTAACTAACTTTTTATACAAAAAACTTTTAATTCCATATCAAAATACTTGGAATGTGGGCGGAACATTAAAGAATATAAAGATTCCAGTACTTGGTGATTTGCCAATACTTGGTCCAATTTTGTTTGATCAGAACATAATTGTTTATTTGATGTATTTTGGAATTATTTGGCTAAATTACTCCCTCTTTAAAACCAGATGGGGATTGCGCACAATTGCAGTTGGCGAACACCCTGCTGCTGCAGACACTGTTGGAATCGATGTAAACAAATTACGTTTTAGAAATGTAATTTTGGCTGGAGCAGTGGCTGGTTTAGGTGGCGCGTATTTCACAGTTGGTGCAGTTGGTGCATTTGGTAAAGAGATGACTGCCGGTAAAGGTTTTATTGCGCTGGCAGCTTTAATTTTTGGTAAGTGGTCACCAATTGGTGCGCTGTTTGCCTGTTTGCTATTTGGATTTGCTGACAATTTACAAGGAGTTTTATCAATCGTTGGAACATCGATTCCTTCAGCATTTATGTTGATGGTGCCTTACGTTGCCACGATAATTGCCGTAACTGGATTTGTTGGTCGAGTGCGCGCACCGGCCGCAGATGGCGTTCCATATCGCAGAGGTGGTTCATGAGTGAAATAGATTGGCCAGCATTAAAACTTGCCGCGGTTAAAGCGATGAAACAAGCGTATGCACCTTATTCTAAATTTCCAGTAGGAGTTGCGGCATTAGTAAATGATGGCCGAGTTATAACTGGTTGCAATGTTGAAAATGCAAGTTATGGAGTTGGTCTGTGCGCTGAATGTGGTTTGGTTTCAAATCTTTACACCACTGGTGGTGGGCGATTAGTTGCAGTTGTTTGTGTTGATGCAGATTCAAATCCACTTTCTCCTTGTGGCAGATGTCGACAGTTGTTATTTGAACATGGTGGAAATGAACTTTTATTTATGACTCCAGATGGTCCAACTAAATTATCGCAATTACTTCCTTGGGCATTTGGCCCGGAAGATCTTAAGTAAAAATATTTTGATGTCGGCACAGTTTTCTGCAGTAGAAATTATCTCTGCTAAACGTGATCGGTTGGAATTAACCGATGAACAAATTAAATGGACAATTTCGGAGTACACCAAAGGTGCAATTGCCGATGAACAAATGTCGGCATTACTGATGGCGATTTTGTTAAATGGAATGAACATGCGAGAAATCAGAACTTGGACCGATTCCATGATTGCAAGTGGTGAACGCATGAATTGGCAGGCGTTATCAAAACCAACTGTAGATAAACATTCAACCGGCGGAGTTGGCGACAAAATTACTTTGCCACTTGCTCCATTAGTTGCTGCCTGTGGGGCTGCGGTTCCACAATTATCTGGCAGAGGACTTGGTCACACCGGTGGCACACTAGACAAAATGGAATCAATCTCTGGTTGGCAAGCATCAATTTCAAATGCACAAATGTTAAAAGTTTTACAAGATTGTGGCGCAGTTATTTGCGCGGCGGGTAGCGGATTAGCTCCGGCTGATAAAAAGTTATACGCACTTCGCGATATCACCGGAACAGTTCCAGCAATTCCGCTGATCGCCTCTTCTATCATGAGTAAAAAAATTGCCGAAGGAACAAGTGCGCTAGTACTAGATGTTAAAACTGGTAATGGCGCATTTATGGATCAGCCTGAAAAAGCAAAAGAATTAGCGAAAACAATGGTGCAAATTGGCAAAAGTGCGGGTTTGAAAATTTCGGCATTGGTTACTGCCATGGATGTTCCACTTGGCGCAAAAATTGGAAATGCTTTAGAGGTAGCAGAATCAATCGAAGTTTTATCAGGTGGTGGACCACAAGATGTCGTGGAATTAACTTTGATTTTGGCTAATGAAATGTTGGCGCTAGCAAATGTAAAACCAAAAGTTTCACCAGAACAAGCATTAAAAAATGGCCAAGCAATGGATGTGTGGCGCAAAATGGTTGCTGCTCAAGGTGGGGATTTATCTAAACCATTACCGAAAGCAAAATATCAACATCAAGTTTTAGCTCAAGATTCTGGAAAAGTTCTTTCGATGAATGCGTTATCAGTTGGAGTAGCAAGTTGGTTACTTGGTGCAGGTAGGTCAAAACCAGGCGAATCTGTTCAAGCTGGCGCTGGTATTGAGATTCACGCAAAACCAGGGGAACAAATTCAAAAAGGTTCACCGATTTTCTCTTTGCACACCGATGATGAATCTAGATTTGCGCGAGCAATATCGCAATTAACTAATTCGGTAAAAATAGGAGATGGCAAAGTCGAGCGATTACCATTAGTGATAGATCGAATCGAGAATTAATGTCGTTAACTAAAATTCCAACACCAGATCAAGTTAAGCAAGTTCCAAAAGCGGTTCTGCATGATCATCTCGATGGCGGACTTCGACCTCAAACAATTATTGAGTTAGCAAAAGAGGTTGGCTATGAAAAACTTCCGACTCAAGATGCTAATAAATTGGCGGATTGGTTTGAAGAGTCATGCAATTCTGGTTCGCTCGTAAGATATTTAGAAACTTTTTCTCACACGATTGCCGTAATGCAAACAAAATCAGCAATCGAAAGAGTTGCGCGCGAAGCGGTAATTGATTTAGCAAATGAAAATGTGGTTTACGCTGAAATTCGCGGCGCTCCTGAACTTTTTACTGAAAAAGGATTAACAATTGATCAAGTTATTGAAGCAACTACAGAAGGTTACAAACAAGGGGTAGCAGAGGCTAAAAGAAAAGGAAAAACTATTAGGGTCGAGTCACTTCTTTGTGCGCTGCGACAAAATCAAAATGCACAATTAGTGGCAGAAAAAGTAGTTAAGTATCGTGATGCTGGCGTAGTTGGTTTTGATATCGCAGGGCCTGAAGATGGGTTTCCTCCTACAAATCAATTAGAAACATTTGAGTACCTGCGCAAAGAAAATGCTCACTTCACAATTCATGCTGGTGAGGCTTATGGACTGCCATCTATTTGGGAAGCGATTCAACGCTGCGGTACCGAACGCATTGGTCACGGCGTAAGAATTATTGATGACATTGATTTTAGTTCTAATCCGCCAAAACTTGGCCGATTAGCAGCTTATGTGCGAGATCGAAGAATTCCACTTGAACTTTGTCCAACATCTAACTTACAAACTGGCGCCGCTAAAACTTATAAGGAACATCCAATTGGCATATTAGGAAAACTAAGATTTCGCATTACTTTAAATACAGATAATCGATTAATGAGTAGAACTTCGATGACAAATGAAATGAATCAGTGCGTTAGTGCATTCAATTGGAGTTTTCTAGATTTACAACGCGTCACAGTTAATGCGTTAAAGAGTTCATTTATTCCATTTGAAGAGCGATTAGAAATAATTGAAAAACAGGTAAAGCCAGAGTATTTGCGAATTAGTGCGTAAAAATTAGATTCCGATTGGCTGCCAAATAGTTTTTTGTTCCATAAATTTTAAAATTCTTTCTAACGATTTTTCATCACTAAATTTATGAATTCGCTTTAAATTTTCCGCTCCGCTTACTTT
>CAXBQO010000096.1:0-3715 GCA_963977945.1 uncultured bacterium | reverse complement strand
CTAAAACACCAAAAGTTATTGCGCCCAAAATAATCGGCAAATGATTTAGCGCTCGGCCTTCATTTGCATAGAAAAAAACAATTATGGTGGCAAGAGTTGCGCCAACTGCTCCAATTTGATTTCCCCGCCGTGCAGATTTAGGTGATGAAAGTCCTTTTAATGCCAGCACGAAACAGACTGCAGCTAATAAACCAAGTAAGTCGTAAAGATCGCGGTTCATTTTTTATCTTTCTTACTTTTGCCCTTAAACATTTCAAGCATGCGATCGGTGACAACAAAACCGCCAACCATATTTATTGTGGCAAGTACAACAGCAATGATTGCCAAAACTAATTCCAAAGTGGTGCTGGCGTGATCGGCTACGACTATTGCGCCCACCAAAATTACGCCGTGAATCGCGTTAGCACCGCTCATTAATGGCGTATGTAAGGTAGTAGAAACTTTAGAAACAACTTCGAATCCAACAAATACTGCCAAAATAAAAATTGATAACAATGCTAGAGAATTGCTCATCTACGTTTTCCTTCATGTGTCACAGTTGCAGCCGCGATAATTTCATCGCCAAAATCTGGAACAAGTTGCCCAGTTGGTTTGCCATTTTCAGTTTTACTCATAAGCAAAAGTAAATTAACTACATTGCGAGCAAATAATTGTGATGCGTGAAATGGCAATTGACTTGGCACATCTTTTGCGCCCCAAATTTTTACGCCGTTTGAAGTAATAATTGTTTCGCCGGCTTTGCTGCCTTGAACATTGCCACCAGTTTCGGCCGCTAAATCAACAACTACCGAACCAGATTTCATTTGCGCCACCATTTTTGTCGTAACTAATTGCGGTGCGCTTCTTCCTGGAACCGCAGCGGTAGTTATAAGTACATCAGCTGCCGCAATATATGGCGTCAATAATTCTTGCTGCCGCAGAGCGCGATCTTCGCTCATCTCGCGGGCGTAACCGCCACTTCCTTCTAAGGCTTCAAGTTCTAACGAAATAAATTTGGCACCCATTGATTTAACTTCATCAGCTGATGCCGGACGAACATCGTATGCACTTACTACCGCGCCCAATCTTTTAGCGGTAGCAATCGCTTGTAATCCAGCGACTCCTGCACCAAGTACCACCACATTTGCTGGCGTAATTGTTCCGGCTGCAGTCATTAGTAATGGGAAAAATTTAGGAGCAAGTTCGGCAGCTACCAATGCGGCCTTATATCCAGCACATAATGCTTGCGAAGTAAGTGCGTCCATCGATTGCGCTCTTGAAATACGCGGAACAAGTTCGAGCGAAAGCGCCGTTACTGCCGCCTTTTCAAAACTGGCAATCGCATCAGGTGCAGAATTAACAGATAAAAATGAAATAGTAATCGCGCCCCGTTTTAATTTAGCGATTGTGCCAACTGGCAAAGTTTGTACCGATAACACCACATCTGCTTTGGTTAAATCACTATCAATATTTGCGCTCACGCTTGCACCAGCATTTTTATATTGCTCGTCGGTAAATGTGGCATTTAAACCCGCGCCAGCTTCAACAATTACCTGCAGATTTGCTTTTGTAAGTTTAGAAACCACATCTGGAACCAATGCAACTCTTTTTTCACCGGCTGCGGTTTCTTTTGGTACTACTACGAGCATTTAAACCTTTTCTAAATTATTTATTTCCAGCTAATTCGCCACGAGTTAAGTGATAGAGCAAGCCTTGAATTGTAGTTCGGCGATGAAATGCTTGTCGCCAAATTACCGATTGTTTACCATCTATTACCGATTCACTTACCTCTTCACCGCGATGTGCCGGTAAGCAGTGCATAAATACCGCATCCTTTGCCGCCATCTTCATTAATTTGTCATCAACTGCAAATGGTGAAAGTGCTTTACTTTTTTCTGCCCGATCTGATTCGGCATCTTGCATTGACATCCAAACATCGGTGTATAGCACCGATGAATTTGTCGCCGCCGCAACTGGATCATTTGTAATTTCAATTTTGGCACCAGAATTTTTTGCAATTGCATTTGCTTGCGATACAACTTTTTCTGAAATTGCCCATTTACCACTTGGAGTAGCCACCACAACATGCGCTCCCATAATCGCGCCCATTAGCAGCCAAGCATTTGCCACATTGTTGCCATCACCTAAATAAGTAAATTTTCTGCCAGAAATATCGCTACCAAAAATCTCGCGAATAGTTGTCCAGTCAGCTAATACTTGAGTTGGATGATCATCATCGGTTAATGCATTTATTACTGGAATAGTTGAGTACTTACCTAACTCATCAACTTCATTTTGTTTATATGTACGAACAATAAGTGCGCTGCAGAATCCAGAAATGATTCGGGCGGTGTCAGAAATAGTTTCACCTCGACCAATTTGTAAATCATTTTCCCGCAAGAAAATTGGTGAGCCACCAAGATGAGCAACCGCAGTTTCAGATGCCAACCTAGTTCTGGTGGATTGCTTTGTCATATAAATTGCCACAGTTCGGTTTGCTAACTGGTGCTTATCGCGCAATGGATTTTCCGCGTATTCCAACGCGGTTTGAATTATGAGTTCGCAGTCAGAGCGCGATAAATCAGATGTTCGCAGCAGATCCTTTAATGGCTGACTCATTGGTTAAGGATACGGGAATCATTGGGCTCAAATTTATTCTGCATTTATTAAGGAAATTCAACTCTTATCTGACCTAAATTTTGCAGCTGCTGAGTTAACCTAATAAACATGAAGGTGATTAGCCGATTGGCACAAAAAATAAAATCCAAAGGTTTATTGAGCGCATTAATTGCCTTGGTTTTAATTGTGACCAGCGATTTAAATTTGGCATCGATCGCAAAAGCGGACAATCCACCTCGAAAAATATTGTCTGGCTGGCTGCCGTATTACTCAATGTCTCGCAATATTCAAACCATCAATTCAAATGCCGATTTGATTCGCGAATTCTCACCATATTGGTATCGATTAGATGCTGGAATAAAAATCACTGATATGTACACCCCGGGAAATCCAAGTACGCCAATAGAACAAGTTTTAAATAATTTACGGGCGCAAAAATATGTTTTGATTCCAACAATCGCAGACAATATTAATAACGCTGCGCTTTCTGCTCTATTAGCGAATCCGACAGATCGAGCCACATTAATTACCAATATTCGTGCGCTAATTGCAAAATATAATTACGATGGAATTGACATAGATTTTGAATCATTTATTTGCCAAGGTTGTAGAAGTACTTGGCCAAATACTCAACCAAACTGGATCAAATTTATTCAAGAGCTTGGCGCTGCACTCAAATCTGATGGCAAATTACTTTCAGTAACCTCACCACTTGATTTTGCACCAGAAACTAAGCGAGCCGGCAACACCATTTATTCATGGGGACAAATTGCAAATTCAATAGATCGACTTCGTATCATGGCATACGACTACACATTGCTCGATGCCAACGGAAATTATTTACCCGGGCCAATAGGTCCAATTCAATGGACAGAAGATGCGGTTAAGTGGGCAATTGCGAATGTGCCAGCATCCAAAGTTTTTTTGGGAATTCCAGGCTATGGCAGGCAATGGATTACAAAAGTTGATGGCATCTGTCCAAAAGATTTTGTAAACGATATTAAATTTGGTACCAGATCTAGCATCATCATGACAGATGCATTTGATTTGGCTAAAAGTTACGCAATCACACCTACTTATGACGAAACTTATCAAGAGGCGACATTTTCTTATCAAA
>CAXBQO010000095.1:0-3821 GCA_963977945.1 uncultured bacterium | reverse complement strand
AAAAATCAGAATTTCAGAGATCTTTACGAAATTAATTAGATTTTGAGCCCGATCTGCCGCGATCAGAAATGAAAGTAATCGCTCTTTTATCGCAGCGGCTTCTTCAAATCTTTCGGCAGTTGCAAGTCCTGCCATTTTTTCGCTGAGCAAATTGGAAACTGGATGAGAGTTTATAGAGATGTACTCAATCGCTTTTTTCACATGAGTTTCATAATTTGATCCATTTTCTTTGCCGATACATGCGCCACCACATCTATTCATATCAAATAACGCACATGCAGATTTTGATTTGCGACTTTGATCAAAATTTCGATTATTACATTGCCGCAGATTTACAACCTCATGTAGAGCATCTATTGCATTTTGTGCAGATTCGCGAGAATTAAAAGGACCAAATGCCACTCTGGCGTTATCTTTAGAGGGCAAACCTCGTGCTGACATCAGCCTTGGAAAAGTTTCATTTGTAAGTTTTACCCAAATTGCTTTCTCTTGAAAGCGAGAGCGACGGTTATATCGGGGCTGTTTTTCGCTAATTAATCTCAGCTCTCTGATTTGGGCTTCGATAACTGTGGCGCATTTGATGAAATCAATTTTTTCTGCAATCGCTACCATTTCTCGAATTCGAGATCTAGTCTCGGCGGCGCTGAAATAAGACCTAACGCGTGCTTTAAGATTTTTTGAAGTTCCGATATATAAAGGATTATTTAACCGGTCGCGAAAAATATAAACACCAGGTGAACTTGGTAAATCTTTCATTAAGTGACGTTTGTTGCGTTGTTCGACGGTGACTTGACTTGAAAAATCCACCAAATCTTCAAGCGTGGAAATATTTAAACTACCTAATCGCTCAAGCAGACCATGCCAAACTTCAATTGTTGCTTGTGCATCAGATAGCGCCCGATGATTTGGTTGAACTTGGGTTGTGAAATAACCTGCCAATGTTGCGAGTTTGCAATCACGAACTTCGTCACGACTGAGCGCTCGCCTGGCTAATTTTGCCGAATCAAAAACTCGGTAGTTGGGCCATTTATAAGTTAGTTCGCTAGCGGCGGCGCGCAGAAAACTGATATCAAAAGGTGCGTTGTGCGCAATTAAAACTGTTTCTTTTGGCGAACCCAAAAACTCTAACAGTGCTGGAAATGCTTCACTTATTTTGGGAGCGTTTATAACCATTGCATCGGTGATTCCGGTCAAAACAGTTATGTAGGCCGGGATAGATTCTTCAGGATTTACAAATGTTTGAAATGAACCGATTTCAATGCCACCTCGATACTTAACCGCACCGATTTCAGTGATAGAACTTCCGCTTCTTGCAGACGAGCCAGTAGTTTCAAGATCAATTGCTACGAAAGTTACTTCAGATAACGGGGTACCCAAATCTGACATTGAAAGTTGTGCCGACATTTGTAAACTCACAACTTAAATATATTTAAAGTCGCTGACAATGATTAACTTCTGCGTAAATTACTTGGTGATTCCTGTGAATTGAATTAAAGCGGTATTCGAAAGCGAAATACCTTTGCCTGACAACTTGGGTCTGAAGTGGCGGGTTTGCTAAATTCTTCAACAAATTTTCCACCATTTTTTTCAATCACTCTCTGGGAATTTTTATTGTCTGGGTCGGTGACAAGTTCAACATAATTTAATTCAATATCTGATCGGTTTCGCACAATATCTAACATCTGCCCTAGTGCAGAAGTAGCAAATCCTTTGCGCTGCGCCCACGGAAAAGTTTCATAACCAATATGACCTAAAACGTGAAGTGGTAACGAATTAGAACCCGGTTGCCATCGAAAAGAAATAGAACCGACCGGTTTTTCATCTGCCCACATATAACGAGTAATCGACGGCAACCTTGGAACCACGCTGCCATCTTCGAGAGTCAAAGTTTCACCATCGATTTTGCCATCTAGAGCAGCTAAATATTTTTCACCATCTTCTTGCATACGGGTTAAGTTTTGTTTTTGAAAACTCATATTTCGTTCAGTTTCACTAATTATTTTTTGCCAAGCAGAAATTACAAGTGGTAACTGCGCCAAAGTTGGTTTATGTAATTGCATTAAATAATCAAAAAGTTTTGTTAGAGATTAAAGAAACCTTTAACTGAAGTGACAATCATTTCAACTGCAATCGCTGCCAACAATAAACCGGCGATGCGAGCAACCAAAGTGACACCCGCTTCTTTAATGAGAACCATAATCTTGGTAGAAAACATCAACGTTAAACCGATTACTAAATGAACCGCCAAAATTGCGATTGCCAATGCGGTGGTTTGTTCCCAATTTTCAGCATTCTTAACAAACAGCATTGTTGAAACGATTGCTCCAGGACCTGCCAATAACGGAGTTCCAAGTGGAACTAACGCGATGTAACGATCTGAGCCATCACCTCTAGTTTTCGGATTTGGATCATTTGAGCCGGTCAATAAACCAAGTGCGTTAATGAGTAACAAAATTCCACCAGCTCCTTGAAGTGCTGGAAATGAGATCTGTAAATAATTTAGTAAATAGTTTCCAAATAAAGCAAAAATAACAATTACAAATAATGAAACTGATGCAGCCTGCCAAGCTAACCGAATCATCACCTTTTGCGTTTTGCCTGCAACTAGAGCTAAGAAAACTGGCGTTGCGCCCGGTGGGTCAAGAATTACAAACAATGTTACAAAAGCCTGTAATCCAAAAGTTAAGGCAGATGCTGCGAGGGCGGTTTCCATTGGTCAATTCTAGTGTCTTCCTGCGAGTCATTTTTATCGATGGACATTCGTTGCTAAGGTTATTAAATGATTATTCCATCTGAGCTAAATTCGTTTTTTAAACCAAATCATTTTCTAAATTATCCAAAGATTGAAATTCCGCAGAAATTTGTTGATAGTCGTGGAGCCATAATGAATATTGCTGACGGAAAGTTTTCAGATGTAGCGGTAATTGAGTGTAAATCTGGCGCAATTAGGGCAAACCATATACACCAAGACGATTGGCATATCTGCTATCTAGTTTACGGGAAGATGGAGTACAAATGGGCAGACTCAATTGAAGCAAAACCTAAATCAATACAGATCAACCAGGGAGAATTATTTTACACTCCACCAAAAGTTCCACATTTAATGAAATTTATTGAAAATTCATGCTTTATAGCCGTTGCTAAATTAAGTCGGCTACAGGATAAGTATGAAGATGATACAAAGCGATTAGAAAATTTTTTTAGTGCCTGATTTAATCAAATTAGTTAGATGTAGATTGTGTAATGGCGATTTCTCAACAGAGGTTCTCCAGTTAAAATCAACACCACCTGCGAACACACTATATAAATTTCAAGAGGATGCGATATCGGCTAAAAAGTTCCCTCTAAATGTCAGAATGTGTTCTAGATGTAAGCATTTTCAGCTGACCGAAATTGTTAACCCTAAATTGTTATTTGATGATTATGTATACCGCACCGGAACTTCGACTTCGTTTCACAATCATTTTAAAGATTTTGTTAAAAGTCTCGAACCATGGCTAAAACCAAATGCAATGGTTTTAGAAGTTGGTTCGAATGACGGATTGCTACTAGGGCTACTGAGAGATGCAGGTTTTAATGTGACAGGCATCGAACCGTCGGAATTGTTAGTAGCGGAATCAAAGGCAAAAAAATTAAATGTACATCAAGGCTATTTTGATGAGAATTTTGTTGCTTCAAATTTTGGACTTACAAAATTTGATTTGATAGTTGGCAATAATGTTTTCGCTCATATTGAAAATTTATCAGGCGCCATTGAATTAGCAGGCAAAATGCTAAACACAGGCGGGACTCTTGTTTTTGAAGTTGGTCATTTTTTGAAA
>CAXBQO010000094.1:0-3902 GCA_963977945.1 uncultured bacterium | reverse complement strand
GGAATGCGGTTACGAAGTCTGACAATGTTGTTGCGCTGAACATTTCATCAGCACGGTACAACAAACCTGCAGCAGCGTAATCTGAAAATGTATTTAGATTCAGAATATCTGGAGTTGAGTTTGTTGATACCAAGGTACGACCTTTAACCAAAATGTCATCCCATGAAAGATTGGTTTGAACAACTTTGATTGTTGGGTTCGCTGCCATGAAACGATCATTTAGATCTTTGTAGAACGCCGGCATCGCATCGGTGTAGTTTGGTGTCATCACTGTGATTGTTACTGCAGCTTTCGCTGAAGGAATCGCTACAAGTGAAGCAACCGCCATCGATAGAGCGGCTAACGCCGAAAGGCGCTTGATTCTTTTCATTCTTTATTTCCTCCCAGCCTAAAAATTAGGCAGTTTCGATCAGGGTTTGCCCCGAACTTGGGGCTAAATCAAGCAGTTTTAACCGCACCTTTCAAGTTATGGAAAGTAACGTTTTCATATACTGAGCCGGCCATTTCAAAAGTTCGCAAGGATTTAAGGAGGACTGAGAGATGACTGAATTTGATGTGACCAAGATTGCTCGGGAATGGTTTGAGCGGGTCTGGAATCAACGAGATGAATCAGCAATAGATCAGTTACTCGACCGTAACACGATTGGCAATGATCCAAATTTTGGCACTGGATTTGAAGAATTTAAAAATCAATGGCGTTTGTGGTTATCTGGATTTCCAGATTTAAATTTTAAAGTATTAGAGGTTTACGCAAAGGGAAATTCAGTTGTAACTCACTGGCAAATGAGTGGAACTCACGCCGGTACCTTTAGAAATATATCTGCTACAGGTCGAAAAATAAAAATTGATGGAGTAAGTATTGATGAAATTAGCAACGGCAAAATAATTTCCGGAAAAGATTTTTGGGATACAAAGATTCTAGATCAGCAATTGGAAAAATAAAAAATTAATTTACTAAACTAGCAAGCACAAACTGTTTCGCTTCTTGTGCCGATTTTGCGGCAAGGGCAACTTTGACCGCTGCTTGTGCGGCAGTTGGTGAAATTCTGGAAACAACATCTTGCACCGAAGTCAAAGCTCCAGCACCTGAACTTAAAGTTGTGACTCCGATTCCCATTAAAAATACACAAAGCAGAGGATCAGAGGCGGCTTCGCCACAAACTCCAACTTTGATGCCAACTTGATTAGCCCGATCGCAAATTTCCTTCAATGCTTTAAGGAGTGCTGGTTGCCACGGGTCAAGCAATGTTGCCAATTGCGCACTTTGTCTATCGGCTGCAAATAAATATTGGCTGAGGTCATTTGTACCAACACTTATAAAATCAACAACATCTTTTAGATGATCAATTTCGGAAATGACTGCGGGAATTTCGACCATAATGCCAACTTTTTTGAATCCAATTTTTCGAGCCAATTTAGAAAATTCATTAGCTTCACCGGCGGTAGCAATCATCGGCGCCATCACGGCGACATCATCTGATCTATTTGTGTTTTTAGCAGCGGTAAAAATTGCGTTTAGCTGCTCTGAGAAAAATTCTGGATTTGATTTAGAAAGTCTTTGCCCACGAACACCAAGAGCTGGGTTTGCTTCATTTGCAAAATTTAAAAATGCAATTGGTTTGTCCGAACCGGCATCAATTGTGCGAAATACGATTTCTCCATCTGGGCAGGCGGCTAATACCTCTGAATAAATTTTGGTTTGTTCGGCTAACTTTGGGGCGGTTCTGGTATTTAAAAAAAAGATTTCAGTGCGTAACAAACCAACACCTTGAGCATTTAGTGATTTAACTTTTTGGGCATCCTTAACACTGCCAACGTTTGCGAAAACTTTTGCCATTGGTGAATTAACTTTTTGTAAATCTTGCCACCAGAGTTTTTGATTAGTATTTAATTTTCCGTCTACCTCTACCGTTCCCAATGTTGGGTTTACTAGTAAAGAAGTTCCATTATTGATTTTTAAGGCATCAGAGCAGGCAACAATTGCTGGAATTCCAAGTTGCCGGCAGATGATCGCAGTATGAGAAGTTGGCCCACCTTTTTCAGTAACCACACCTTTAACCACTTCGGTAAACGCTGCAGTCTCCATTGGCGATAAATCTTCAGCCACCACAATAATTTCGCCTGAAGTTGGCAACTTATCTTCTTCCACTTCATTTAATAGCCATTGAATGATTCGGTACTCAATCTCTTTTAAATCTGCGATTCGCTCGCCAAATTCATCGGAAGCACCAAGTAGTTCCTGCGTGAATTTCTGCATTCCAAGTTGCACCGCCGATTCTGCGTTCCAACCCTCTTTAATATTTTGTAATACTGAATCGGCAAGCTCTGGATCCTGAGCCATTACAGATTGGGCATAAAGGATTTCTTTTACCGAATTTTCATTTGCTTGAGCAGACTTTGCATCTAACTGCCTTACGAATGCAGCCAACGCATCTTGGTAGCGAACCATTTCGGTTTCGACATTTGGAAAAGTTTTGGCAAGTTCCGGTAATGATTTTCGGGGTGCGATTCGAAATGCTTCAGCTTGCACCGAGATATTGCCTATGCCAATGCCGCGATAAATCGTGCTCATTATTTAAATTTATTTATCAATTAGCGCAGTGGATAACTTTTCAAATAAAGAATCAGCGAGTTTTTGATCATCGGTATTGATAGAGACAGTGATTTCTTCACCCTGTTTGATTTTCAAAGTTAATAATCGCAGCGGGCTATTTGCCTTTACCTGTGCAGCGCCCACTCTTCCTACTAATACTTCGCAGGTGGCGGCAGCGGCAATTTGTGAGAATTCAGCGGCTGGACGGGCATGTAAACCGACTGAAGCCTGCACCACCATATTTTTACTAATCATTTTTTCTCGTTCTTGATTTTTTAGGGATTAATAACAACTTTTATTGCTTGACCACTTAGAACTGCATCAATCGCTGATTGCACCTTTTCTAATTTAACTCGATGTGTAATGAGATCGGAAACTTTAACTTCACCGCTGGCAATCATGTTGAGTGCTTGCTGATTCTGCGCCGGAGAGGAACCATTTGCACCATAAAGTGTTACCTCTTTGTAATGCACAATATTAGAGTCGCATTTGATAAATGGATTTTCTTTTGGCAGTCCACCGAAGAAACTAACTTTTCCACCCGCACTCACGAGCGAGATTGCATCCTCTTGTGCTTTTCCAGATGGTGCGGCGGTAATGATTATGTTCGGGCCGCGGCCATCGGTTAATTTTTTTAATTCAGCGGCTAAGTCTTGTGTCGACATATCAATTGTGGCATCAGGTTTAACAACGTCGGCGGCTAACTTAACTCGACCACCATTTATATCGGCAAGAAATACTTTGGCAGCTCCGAGCGCTCGCGCAACTCGTACATGCAAGCAACCGATTGGACCAGAACCCATTACCAATACCACATCACCTTTAGTGATTTGCAGAATTTGTTGGGAATTTAAAACGCAAGCAAGTGGTTCGGTCACTGCTGCTTCATCAAAAGAAACATTTTCTGGAATTTTATTTACGCCGTTTACTCTGATTACTTCATTTGGAATGATCATGAATTCGGCAAAACCGCCGGCGAATTGATAACCCATTGATAATTGGTTTTGGCAGATAGTCATTCGACCACTTTGGCACAACCAACAATTTCCACATGGAATCGCAGCAATTACTTGTACTCGATCGCCAACTTTGTAGTTAGCAATTTCGCTGCCAACTTCAACAATTTCACCTGAGATTTCATGACCAATTATTTGTGGGGGAGTCAATCGAGGATGTCCGTGATTAAAAATTTTTGCATCAGTGCCGCAAGTTGCACAAGCCTTAACTTTAATTAAAATCTCATTTTTAGCCGGTTTAGGTTTATCAACTTCAACCACAGTTAAATCTTTTGGACCTTTATATAAAGCTG
>CAXBQO010000093.1:0-3911 GCA_963977945.1 uncultured bacterium | reverse complement strand
CTTGCGTAGTTAAAACTTGATACTCACCAAGAGATCCATTTGGAATCGCACCATGCACGCCATTTTCAGCCTGCCACTTGATGTGATCGGCATACTTATCAAAATCTATTGAAAGATCGGCACGAAACGGAGTGGCGGTTGCGGTTAAAACACCGTGCCAAGGTTTGTTTGCCATAGCGAAACCTTATTTATCTTTCGCCAGAACTCCAAGTGAAATCGGAGTAATAACCTCGCGTTTAACGGTTGCGATGCGGTCTTTCTCGCTGGCTGGTTGTTCAAGTTGTGATGAAACCAAATCGACAACTGCTCTTGAACAAATTCGACCTTGGCACAGCCCCATTCCACAGCGAGTTAATAATTTTGCAGTACGAGAATCGCTAGCACCTAATTCTGCAACTGAATATTGCAGTTTTGCCAAACTTACTTCTTCGCACCTACAAATTATTGTGTTTGCTTCTAACCAATTCATCCAGCCATTTCTGATTGGGTAAATCTTTTTTAAGGTGTTTGCAAAACTTTTAGCAACTAAATATTTCATCCTTAATCTGAGCGGAACTTTCACATTAACCGCAGATAATCCGGCTATTTCTCCTTCAAGTAGCGCTAAATCTTTTCCACCGATTCCAGTTAATTCACCGGCAGCATAAATATTTGAAGCCGAAGTTTGATGATTTTTATTTACTTTTACAACCACATTTGAATCAATATCAACTTTCATAGCGACACCAAGCGCTGAAATTAATCCCGGATCAGTTGTAAAACCATAACCGATAGCCAATAAATCGCATTCGGCAGTTCGAACTTTTTTAATGTTCCAATTGCGATCAAGTTTGGCGATTGTGACCTGAGATAAAATGCCTTCAGCATTTGCGTGCGCTGCTACAACCGCCTCTCTAAATTTTGGTTTAACGCCAGCTTTAAGAATTGCCGCAAGATAAGAGAGCGCTTCTTTTAATTTAGAAAGGTTTAGTGCCAGTTTTAACGCTCGTGGATTAAAAATAGTTCCAGAGTTGGCTTCAAGTAACTCGACCACATTCGCATTTGCTTTCACTAAACCACTTGCCACCGGCAATAAGAAAACACCGCTGCCGGCCACGATAATTTTCTTACCCGCAATTACGCCCTGACCTTTTAGTAATGCTTGAGCACCGCCACAGGTCATTACGCCGGGGATATCCCAACCCGGAAATGGAATGCTGCGGTCATATGCTCCGGTAGCCACAATCAGTTTTCGGCAGATTAAAACTTTTTCTTCATTCTGGCGAAGTAAACGCAATGTAATTTCGCCATTTTGAGATTGCGCATTCCAAACTTGAGTATCAGACCAAATTTCAATGTTATTTAATTTTTTTACAGATTCAATTTTTGCTAGACCTGTTTCCAAATCAAAATGTGCAATATCGCGATCAATCCATTCTTTTCCAAGATGTCGCCAATACTGACCACCAAGTCTTGGGTTGTTATCAATCAAAATTATTCGAGATACATATGGTGACGCGCTTTTTGCAGCTGCCAAGCCAGCCGGGCCAGCGCCAATGATGACTAAATCTTCAGTCATAAATTGGCACCATCTTGAGTTTGAACATTCATTTGAGACTGCACTGGCACAAGGCAGGCGCGCTGATTTGAAACACCATTAATCTTTACCAGGCAATCAAAACAGATTCCGATTCCACAAAACATTCCACGCGGTTTTTTATCAAATCTAGTTTTACGAAGGGCTTTTTTCCCACTTTGTAAAATTGCAGCCCCTACAGTTTGTCCCGATATCGCCGAGATAGTTTCGCCATCAAATGTAAATTCAACTATTTCTTGATTCGCCGATCTAATTTTATTTAACTGCGATGAATCATCATTCATATTGGAATTTAAATTAGACAAGGGCGGGCGCCTCTTGGAATCTTTTCGGCGAGAATGCTGAGGCATCCATAAAAGTTTGTTTTCCGGTAATTAATTCGGTAATTAATTGCGCTGATGCCGGTGCTAAACCAATTCCCGCCCCTTCGTGGCCGGCCACGTGAAACAATCCTTTAACAAGGAAATCTTCTCCGACCACGGGTAAGTGATCAGGCGCGTAAGGTCTAAATCCGCGGTATGCCCGCAATAGTTGTAATGATTCCAAAATTGGAAATAACGAAATTGCTTGCCGCGCAAGTTGTCTAAGAATTGGTACCGAGAAATCAGAATTAAATCCAACTCGCTCTCTGGATGCGCCAATCAAAATAGTTCCACTTTCAGTGCCTTCAACAACGGCAGATGATTGCAATTGCGCATCACCGGAGGCGACATTTGCAACATAATCTGCGTCATAAACTTTGTGCCAAATTAATTTTGGCGCCGCATTAGTCACCAAGATAAAACCTTTTCTAGGCAAAATCGGCAATGTCGAGCCGGCAAGTTTTGCAATCTCGCCTGCCCAAGTTCCGGTCGCATTGATTACCGCATTTGTTGGATAAACACCCTTATCGGTTACGACTTCAGAAATTGAATTATTTACACTTTTAATATCAATTACATTTTCACCAGGGTTAAATTTTCCGCCACGACGTTTTACCGCTCTAATCATTTGTGCCGCTGCCAACATTGGTTGACACTGAGCGTCTTGCGGATACAAGACTCCAAATTCAATTTCGTTTGATAAATGTGGCTCAAGTTCAGATAACTCTTTTCGACCAACAATCTGTGCGCTCACGCCATTTAAATTTTGAAACTCAGCCAGTTTTTTTAGTGAATTAATTCCGGTTTGTGATCTACTTACAACGATTCCGCCTTTTGGCTCTAATTCAAATCCGCCGCCAATATCAGTATTGATATCGAACCAAAGATCACGAGATTTTTTAGCAAGGTTTAACTCGGGTAGAAGTTCTTTGTCAGAAACTAAAATATTTCCTTCGCCAGCACCGGTTGTTCCACTAGCGACTGGACCACGATCAATAATTTGAACTTTAAGTCCGGCATTTGTCAGAGCTAAGGCGCATGAGGCACCAACAACACCAGCACCGATTACGACAACATCAGGTGCGGACATTTACTAAATTTATCGTAAGAACCAAGTCACTGTTAGGTTGACGGTAATTGATTGCTCACCCAAATCTACTTTGGTCGAATCTGTCATTACTTTTGCACTGCCAACTGCCATTGGAACGGGTTGAGATTGCATTGGCTCTTCGGTAATAAATTGAACCTTTCCCAATTTTGCGCCCGATAATTTTGCATAATTTTCAGCCTTTGCTTTGGCGTTTTTTATTGCAATCGCGCGAGCCTCTTCCTGGGCGGCAATTGGATCATAAAAAAAACTGGATAAAGAGTTAATTGTTAAAGAATTTCCAACCGCCTTTGTGATTGCATCGACAATTTGTCCGGAATTATTTGCATCGCGGACAGTGATTTCAAAGTTTTGTGTGGCACGATAACCAACTAATTGGCTACCTGAATTTGAGTATTTATATTCTGGAGTAACTGACAAACTTTGAGTCTTTAAATACTTATCTTCGATTTTATTTGTTTTTAACGCTGCTCTCATTAAATCTGCTGACTTATTTGCACTTGATAACGCAGTTGCATTATCGGCGGCAACACTTGAAATAGTGGCATTTATTAAAACTGAATCAGGAACAACTCTGACTGATCCACTCGCACTCACCATTACATTTCGAGTTACTTGTGCATTGTGTGTTAGTACGTAATAACCGACAAAGCCCACCAAAAGAATTGCCATAAATCGCGAGAATCTCATGCTCATAGATTAGTGAATATAAAAGCCCCGCCTGGAAGGAGGTGGCGGGGCTTTCCTAGGAGATGTCTCTTTGTATCTCGAGCCATAAAATCTCATCCAGACCTGAATAACAGTTGAACCTAAGCGGTGAGGTAGATGAATTATTGGGAATCATTGCTTGAAAGTTTGCTCAGAT
>CAXBQO010000092.1:0-4048 GCA_963977945.1 uncultured bacterium | reverse complement strand
CTGGTAATTCAATGGCGATGGCTGATCGCTATGATCTTTTAGAGCGATTAATTCGCTCGCTCCAAGTTCCTGGAGTTGATGGAATTTTGGCAACGCCAGATATTGTCGAAGAACTTGCTTATTTCGGAGCAATTCATAACAAAGTAGTTTTTGGAAGTATCAATCGAGCTGGAATCTTGGGTATGGATTGGGAAATGGATGATCGAGAATCATCTTACGACGTTAAAGGAATCACAGAATTTGGTTTAGATGGCGGAAAAACTTTATTACGAATTGAAAAATCTGACCCGGGTGTTGTAAATACAATCGAAATGGTGGCAAAAGTAAATTCACAATTAGCAAGGGCGAAAAAGGTTTCAATAATCGAACCGCTGCCTTATGTAAAAAATGCTGCTGGCAAATTTGAATTAAATAATGATGTTACAGAGTTAGCCCGCGTCATTGGAATCGCATCAGCTCTTGGTACTACAAGTGCTTACACATGGCTGAAAGTTCCAGCATTTGCGGATTTTGCCTATGCTGCAAAGGCAACAACTTTGCCACTAATGCTTCTAGGTGGAGATCCTGGAAAAGATTGGGAAAATACCTTTGATAAATGGCGGCAAGCATTCAAGTTTGCAAATGTCAGAGCATTAATTCCAGGTAGGACTTTATTGTTTAGTCCCGAGTTATCAGTTGAAAAAGCGGTTGCCAAAGCGGTCTCGATAGTAAGAAAAGTTAGATGAGTTGGCTCTATCGCGGTACCGAAACCATCACGCCACAAATTGCTGGATGGAAATACTGTGGCATGAAAATGATGGATCTTGCAAAACAAAATAAATACGAAATAACTTTCACAGATTTTGAAGGAATTTTGTTAAGCCTTTCAGCTGAAAATGTAACTGTGATTGTTGATGGTCAAGAATTCAAAATTATCGGCAGAACTGGTGTATTCGCTGGTATTTCAGACTGGATTTATATTCCAGTGGGTTCTACCGTAAAAATATCTGGAAAGCAGGGGGTGGTTGCTCTTAATACCGCACAGGCTGTAAAAAAATTTCCAGTTTGTTACACCAGCAAAGAAAAAGTACCGGTTGAAATTAGAGGAAGTGGATTTGCAACTAGGCAGGTAAACAACATTGCAACGCCCGATACATTTGATGGCGCTGAAAAAATTTTGGTTTGTGAGGTTTTATCCCCTGGTGGAAATTGGTCCTCTTGGCCACCACATCGACACGATGGAATCGCAGGTTGCGAGTACAACAATGAGGAAATTTATTACTTCCAGATTGGTAAAAAGGATTCCGATAGTGGATCAGATGAAGGTCGTGGTTACTTTAGAGTTTATTCATATGATAAAAAAATTGATGAAACCATGACTATTCTCGATCGAGATTTTGTAATTATTCCGCACGGTTATCACGGGCCTTCAATTGCGGCTCCGGAATATCCGCTGTATTTTTTAAATGTGTTAGCAGGACCAGCAGATCGCAGGACAATGGGATTTTGTGATGATCCAAACCATCATTGGATTCGCGAAGATTGGAAAACCCAACCGGCCGATGCTCGTTTGCCATTAACGAACGCAAACGGAAAAATTAAAAGATGAACCGAAAAGATATAAGAGTTGCATTAGTTGGCTTAGGTTGGATGGGCCAAGCTCACAGCCGATCTCTAATTCGAATTCCAACTTTATTTGCTGATCGAAAATTTAATCCGATTTTAAAAGTTTGCGCAGATGCTGATGAAAACCGAGGCCAACAGGCTGTCAATGATTTTGGTTATGAAAGATCAACTACAGATTGGAAATCTGCGGTAACCGCTGATGATGTAGATGCGGTGTGGGTATGTGCGCCAAATATGCTGCACATTCCAATTATTGAACAAGCTTGTAAAGCGGGAAAAATTGTATTTTCCGAAAAACCAATCGGTGGAAAACCTTCGCAAACTTTAGAAGCATTTAATTTTGCCAATCAAAACAAAACTTTCACAGGAGTCGGATACAACTATTTATGGGCGCCGTTGGTTTTACACGCTAAGAAAATGATTGCAGCCGGAGAGCTAGGCGAAATTATTCATTACAAAGGTAGATTTTTTTCAATGTATGGCAGTGATGAGTTAGGACTTCTATCTTGGCGATTTAAATTTGATCAAGCAGGTTATGGAGTTTCAAGTGACATTCTTAGTCACAGCGTTTCATTAGCTCAATATTTAATTGGTGATATTTCTGAAGTTGTTGGTATGAAAGAAACAACTATTAAAAAGCGCCCACTTCCTACCAGCAATTCAAGTCATTACAGCCGCGGAAGAGTTGGCGATCCAACCGGTGAGGTTGAAAACGAAGATTTTGCTTCAATGCTCTGTCGCTTTAAAAATGGCGCAACCGGAACTTTTGAAACCAGCCGAACCGTAGTTGGTCCAGAGAGTGAAAATATGTTTGAAATTTATGGCACGAAAGGTGCTTTAAAGTGGAATCACGAAACTTTAAATGAACTGCTTTACTATAAAAAAGATGAGGTAGTTGAAACCGGTTTTACAAAAATCTTAAGTGGCGATCGTTTTGATTTCCATGGCGCCTTTGTGCCAGGGCAAGGAAATAGTTTAGGAACTGAAGATTTAATCTGTATCGAAGATTATTCATTTCTAACCGCATGGGTAACAGGAGAATCCTTTAAACCTTCATTTCGCGAGGCGGTAAATGTCGTTAATGTGCAAGCTGCGCTGATTAAATCTTGGGATAGCAAAAGTTGGGAAAAAGTTCCGTCTATTAAATAATTATTTTTTAGGTTTTGCCGGAATAATTCCAACTTTTAATTTCATTTTTTCTACTTCCGCCGCTGCTGATAAATCTTTTCCATCTTGCCAACTTCTTAGATACTTAAAGGGATTGACCATTCCCCTTCTCACCCACCAAGTATCTTTTTCAGTCGGCCATGAGATTCCAAAATGAACATGTGGCGATGTACCTCTAGCGCTACCGGAATTTCCAACTAAAGCCAGTTTTTGTCCAGCAATTACTTTTGCACCAACAAAAGCGACGGATGTATCTATTTTAGAAAAATGCGATGCGTAATAGCGAACCCCATCTTCTCCAATAATTGAAATAGATAACCCGCCTCGATCATTTCCAAGATTAGTTTTTCCGGTCCACTTATCAACTAATGCAATTTCATCTATTACACCATTTACAGGTGATACAAATTGGCAACCACGTTTTGCAAGTATGTCAGTGGCTGCATAATCATGATGTGCCTGAGAAAATTTCACTGAGCAACCCTCAATTGGAAAAACATAATTAGGTGCTGCATTTGCCATATAAATATTTAATAGAGTGGGGCAAAGTAATATGAATATGCTGAGAATTACTCGTTGTAGTTTTGGCACTAAACAATTATGTAGAACAATCTAGTAATCTGCTCGCATTGCGGGGGCGATAGCTCAGTTGGTTAGAGCCCCGGACTCATAATCCGGTCGTCGTAGGTTCGAGCCCTACTCGCCCCACATGGATTTCATTCCAACCACTGTCGCTGGTTTACCACTTCATCCGTTAGTTGTGCATTTTGCGGTAGTGCTATTACCACTTGCTGCGTTCTCAACAATTGTGGCAATTTATATTCCAAGATATCGAAAAGGGTTTGCGTTTGCTTCAGTTTTTGGATTGTTTGTTGGAACTGGCGCCGCGATAGTCGCAAAACAAACCGGTGAAAAATTAGCAGCGCAAATCGGAGTTCCGCAAAACCATGCAAATTACGGAAGTTATCTACAAATCGCTGCGATTGTTTTGTTTTTATTAAGTGTATTTTGGTATCGCAGTTTCAAATCTAAACCATCTATCAAAGCAAGTGGAATCGGTCATTTTACTGCTTTAGTTGCAGTTGCTGTTAAACTTAGAATGGCATTTGATAATGCTCAAAATTCTGCAATGAAACTATCTGAAACTTTAGGATCTGGAAATAAAGCAATTGGTGATTTAAGTAAATTTGCAGGTACTGTTAGTGCAAATGATATTATGAAAAGACGTAGACAGGATGCATTTTCTACTTATGAAGTGCAACCAGGTAAAACAACA
>CAXBQO010000091.1:0-4077 GCA_963977945.1 uncultured bacterium | reverse complement strand
ATTAAGAGCTAGCGAGTTGGCAGTTACTTCCCAACCGCCACAACGTTATCTAGTGGTAATCCGGCCGCAAATTTTTCTAACTGAGATTCAATTAGTTTCCGCGCTCGTAGTTCAAAGGCAGAGGTATTTCCGCCTACATGAGGCGATATAAATAAATTTGGCGCTTTCCAAAGCGGATGATTTTCTGGAAGTGGTTCTGGATCTGTTACATCTAGGGCGGCATAGATTCTTTTTAAATTAAGTTGATTCAATAGCGCTTCGGTGTCAACAATTGGACCACGAGCAACATTTACTAGCAATGCGCCATCTTTTAACAAACTTAATCTGCGGGCATCAAATAGTTTCTTACTTTCATTCGTTAGCGGCAAAATCAAAATCACTACATCTAGATTTGGTAGATGTGAATCTAATTCGGAAATTGGTTTAGTTTTATCACGGCCAGATTTTGTAAAGCCAATAACTTCACAATTAAATCCAGAAAGCATTCGCGCGATAGTTGATCCAATTGAACCAAAACCTACGATGCCAACTTTCCTGGCGTAAAGAGATTTCTCTTTTGTATGTACCCATTTTGATTTAGATTGATTTAAAGCAAAAGTTGGAAAATTTCTTAAACTTGCAATTGTTAATCCAACGGCAAGTTCGGCGGTGGAGTCATCGTGAATGCCACGGCCGTTACACAAAGTTATTCCAGGTCTCAGATATGCCAACGCGTCGTCATAACCAGCATTTGGCATCTGTAAAACTTTTAGGTTTGGCATTTGTTTTGTAAGTTCTAACATTGCTAAGCCGCCCATATATTCTGGAACAAAAAAAGTGACTTTAGAAAAATCTCCACCCTTTGTCGGTGTATTTGCTGGAGATAATTGGGTTATAGTTGATGGAACTTTTAAATCATCCCATTGAGTCCAAACTACTTCACTCATTTTCCGGACACTCTTTCATTTATATCTAAAGGTATCTGTACAACTTTATTAGTCAGCAAACCAATCTCTTCTACCTCGATTGTCACTACATCATCTGGTAATAAACTTATATCCATCGGTGGAACTATTCCGGTTCCAGTAGAAAGTATCGCCCCATTTGGGAAACTTTGGCATCGAAACAAAAATTCAACTAACTCTTCAAACTTTCTATTTAACGCCGCCAGCGAAGTTTGTGCCTGCCAAACTATTTGTTTACCACGGGTAATCTGCGCTGAGATCTTTAACCCAGATAAGTTTTTAATCTGCCAAATGGGCTTGATGATTGGGCCAAGCGCGCAGGAGCCGTAATACATTTTTGCTTGCGGAAGATATAAGGGATTTTCACCTTCGATATTTCTACTGGTTACATCGTTACAGATTGTTAAACCGATAATTTCGCGAAATTTATTTATAACTATTGCAACTTCAGGTTCTGGTACTGATGTAGCCGCATCAGCTCTTATTCCGATGTTTGCCTGATCTGCAACCACCTTATTTCCAATTGATTTAAAAAATATTTCCGGACGTTCTGCCTCATAAACTCTTTGATAAACGTCAGGAACGCCACTCTCCTCTTTTCGCGCATCTTTTGAACGCAGATATGTAACTCCAGCGCCCCAAACCTCTGAATCTGCCGCAATCGGCGCAATTAAACTGCCGGTAATTTCATGATTAGTTTTTTCAAATCGATTCTTAATTTCCGATAACTTTAATTGTAAAAGTTGTGAGAGATTTTCAATGCCATCAACTGCAGTAAATTTTTCGCCGTCAGTTTTTGCTAACTGAAATGGATTGCTGGCTGAATTTATTACCGCAAAACCTATGGACATGTGAATATCTTATTGGTAATACAATACGTAGGTGAGTGCGCAATCTACCGACCAAAATAACCTGAAAGATTTCACCGGTTTAACCGCAATTGTCACTGGTGCTGGTTCTGGAATTGGTTTATCAGTTGCAAAAATATTAAGTGCGCGTGGGGCAAAAGTTTTTGGTTTTGATATTCAGCCAGGCGAAATGAAATCTTATGCCACCTACATTGAATGTGACATTGGTTCACTTGATTCAGTTGAAAAGGCTTTTTTACAGTTTTCTAAATCCAGTACAACGCTAGATATTTTGATTAATAATGCTGGAATTGGGTCACTTACTACCGTAGAAAAAGAAAGTGATGAAATATGGCAAAAAGTATTGAATGTAAATGTTGTTGGCACCGCTCGGGTATCTCGGGCTGCAATTCCATTACTTCGAAAAAGTAAATCAGCTGCAATCGTAAATACTTGTTCTATTGCTGCAGTCGATGGCATTCCAAATCGTGCCGCATACAGTGCCAGCAAGGGAGCGATCCTTTCATTGACTATGGCTATGGCAACTGATCATTTAGCTGATGGCATCAGAGTAAATTCGGTAAACCCCGCCACTACCGATACTCCGTGGGTAGCTAGGTTGTTAGAACAATCTGGAAATCCATCTGCGCAACGTCAAGCATTAGAAGCTCGTCAACCTATGGGCAGATTAGTTTCACCCGATGAAATTGCAAATGCGATTGTGTTTTTGGCAAACCCGGTAAATAAATCAATTACCGGCACAACTTTAAATGTTGATGGTGGAATGCACTCCTTGCGCATTCCAAAATAATCTATCCAAATTTAATTGCTATGGAATCGAAAGATTCATTAAATCTGACCAAAATTAAATCTCATTGGAATTTAGTTTTAGATCTGTTATTAGATAAAAATCGTGTCGCTTGGCTGGCATACTTTGATGCACGTTTGGTCTCATTTGAAGCAAACACTTTAACCTTAGATTTTTCTGATAGTCAGAAGTTCGCTGCGCCACATGATTTCAAGTCGGTGAGAAATGAAAATCAAAAACTGGCATTGCAGTCGGCGATAACTGAGATTTTCGGTATCACCCCCGACATAATTGAGCGGTGAAAAACAAAGCTAATTTATTTAATTTAACTTCAAAGATTTCTTTGGCGTTAGCTTTAATTTCCACCTGCTTAATTACCCCAGTAGCAGATGCAAAAACCACCAAATCCTCCAAAACTGTAGTGACTATGAATATCTTGACCACGCCATCTGCTGGTGAACTAGAGGTAACTTTTTATGGACAGGTAAAACCAGCTAAAGCTGGCACAATCACAATTAGAAGTTTAAATGGAGTGGTTTGGAAACCAACCAACTTAACCACCACGACTTCAGAATCTGGCGCGTGGCGAATAAATACAATTGCAACTGCAATAAAAGCAGAAGGCCAATATCAAGCCTACTTCGTAAGTGGTAAAACCAAATTAACTTCAAACGATAAAGATTTCAAAGTAGATAACACCAAAATATTTAACGATGTTAGTTCTTTACTGTTGCCATCTGGTCCAGGCGGTCGAATTCACGGCGCGGATATAAGTCGCTGGCAACATCCAAATGATAAACCTATAGATTTTCAAAAAATGTTTGAAGCTGGAATCAGATTCTTAATGATTAAAGGTTCAGATACGCAAGATAAAGCAGATTCTGATAACTATAAATTTTTAGTAGCAGATCGCGATGCCGCACAAGCAGCTGGTATTTATACCGGTATTTATCACTACGCATATTTACCAAATACAACTGATCCAGAGTCGGTTGTAAGAGACGCTAAGGCACAAGCACAAAAAATTATTTGGCGCTTAGCAAGTTTGGGTGGTTACACCGAAAGAGATTTGCCGCTCGCGTTGGATTTAGAGGATAACTGCGTAAAGAAAAATAGACGTGGAGTTTGTACCGCTTATATGGGAAGAACTTTAGTGACGCTGTGGGCAGAAACTTGGCTTCGAACTGTTTATGAAAAAACTGGCAAAAAACCATTTCTCTATTCTTATTCCCAATTTTTAGAGCAAGCAATGGTTAGATCTGATGAACTTAGACAGTACCCACTTTGGCTTGCGCAATATGCACTTAATCCAACTGATCCCATAGTTCAACCCGGACAAAAAACAGTTGGTTGTTATTCGCACTCTTGGTCTAATGCAAACTGCAGTGCGCAATGGATTGTTTGGCAATACACATCATGTGGCTATGGCAGCAAATACGGAGTTGCAAGTTCACGAATAGATTTAAATGTTTATCGC
>CAXBQO010000090.1:0-4094 GCA_963977945.1 uncultured bacterium | reverse complement strand
CTAACACCATGGGCGAAAGCGCTGAAGTTTTGCCAGCCCTTGGTTTGTTGCAACATCAGGTAAAAATTTTGCCAGCGGAATCCACTGCATTAATAGATATGCCAGATTTTGATTGTGTTTTGGTTGATGCCAGACGAGATTTTCCAAATGTAAAAAGTTTTACCAAAGTTTTAATAACGACCGGATTAAGTTCGCCAATCATTGGCATCACGACCGAAGGTGGCTTAGTAGCAATTAATTCTGACTGGGGCTTTGATGATGTAATCCTCGATACCGCAGGCCCGGCTGAAGTTGATGCCCGAATTCGAATCGTTATTGGTAAGAAAAAGAATGCATCAAATTCTGGCCAAATGGCGAGTGAAATTAAAAGCGGTGATGTAGTTATTGATGAAAATTCTTATACCGCAAAGCTTGGCGGACGCACCCTTGACCTAACTTTTAAAGAGTTTGAATTACTTAAATACCTTGCTCAGCATCCCGGCAGAGTTTTTACTCGCGCCCAACTTCTGCAAGAGATTTGGGGTTATGACTATTTTGGTGGAACTAGAACGGTTGATGTTCACATTAGAAGACTAAGAGCAAAGCTTGGCCCAGAATTTGAAGCAATTATCGATACGGTAAGAAATGTCGGTTACCGATTCAGTACAAAAACCTCTGAATCTGTTGAAACTTTATCTTAAATTTTGCAATTACTTTCTCATTTAGATTCAAAGCAAAAAGCTCAAATATTTCACTTAGTAAATGCGGCGCAGGATTTTGACCAAGTAAGCCCATTTGCCGAACACGTTTTACTTCACTTACAACATGGCGGTGATCGTGCCGATCAACATTTAATTGTTGAAAAAGATGATCAAATAATTGGCTATGCCCATATTGATGCCACTGACAAAGTTTTAGGACCAAGTGTTGAAGTTTTGGTTGATCCTAAACATCGCAGTCTCGGCATCGCAAAATCAATGCTTTCAAAAATAATAGAAACTTTTGGTGATGAAATCAGGTTATGGTCACATGGAGAATTACCAGCAGCAAAAAAATTAGCAAAAAAGTTTGGATTAGAAAAAGTTCGAACTGTAATTCAAATGCAAGCAAAACTAAATAATTTACCGGCACTTCCAGAAAATAATTACTCGGTTAGAACTTTTCTACCTGGGCTAGATGATTCCAATTGGCTTTCTTTAAATCAGAAAATCTTTAGTAATCATCCAGAACAAGGTCGGTGGAAAATAGATGATTTAAAAATCAGAA
Source organism: uncultured bacterium (assembly GCA_963977945.1). Lineage (GTDB taxonomy): Bacteria > Actinomycetota > Actinomycetes > Nanopelagicales > Nanopelagicaceae > CALMJB01. Next base: position 2,849 of record CAXBQO010000090.1, on the reverse strand, counting down.
TGCAAGAGGAATGGTTTGATACCTCTGGTTTTTTTCTCATAACCAAAGAGACTCAAATTATTGGATTTTGCTGGACCAAGATTCACGGACATTCACATAAACACGAAACTAAAGTTTTAAATGTTGAACAAATGCATGACCATGCAGAAATAGGTGAGCTTTACATAACTGGTGTTGACGAAAAGTTTGAAGGGCAAGGATTGGGAAAATTTTTAACAATTTTAGGAATGAGACATCTTGCTCAATCTGGCTTAAAAGCGGCAGTTTTATATGTTGATTTTGAAAACTCTCGCGCCCGAAAACTCTATGAAAAATTGGGGTTTTTAGAGGTAAGCCGAGATGTAATGTATAAAAAATTAGCTAACTAATTCAGCACACATCACATCAAAAGCTTTTGTATGTGCCAATACATCTGCTTCTGTAGTTTGCGGAGAAATCAGAGCCATATTGTGAAATGGCGTTAATAAGAATCCATCATTTAAAAGCCGTAAATGAATATATTGTTCAAGTTCAAAATCTGAGGCAAGCATTGCTTCTTTTCCAGTTTTTGGAGCGCTGGCACGAAAAAGATACTCACCACGTGCGCCAAGTCTGGAGCAATACCAAGGAAGTTCATATTTTTTAATCGCCTGATCAACTCCATCGCACCAAAGATTTCCCAGTGGAATCATTTTTTCAAATGCTGCTTCAGTTAAAACTTCATTTAAAGTAGCTCGCATCGCCGCAAGTGACAAAGCGTTGCCTGCTAATGTGCCACCGATTCCACCGGTATCAATTACTTCTCGTTCTACTCTTTTAGAAATTTCGCTAGCAATTTTTTCACTCATTCCAAATGTGCCAACCGGTAATCCGCCGCCAATTGCTTTTCCAATAGTTAAAAAATCAGGTTGCAAATTAAGTTGTTTTGTCATTCCGCCTGGGCCAACTGAAATTGTGTGAGTTTCATCGATTATCCAAAGCGAGCTGTATTTTTTTGCAAGTTCTCCCACCGCTTTTAAATAACCATCTTCAGGTAAAACAATGCCGACATTGGTCATTGCTGGTTCCATCAAAATGCAAGCAACTTCACCGGTGGCAAGTGCTTGTTCCATTGCGGCTAAATCATTGAATTCAACAACTATCGTGGTTTCATTTAGCGCAACTGGTGCGCCGATATTTCCCTCTCGAGAAATTGTTTTTCCGTTTGAATCTAAAGTGGCAAAAGTTTCATCAACGCTGCCGTGATAACAGCGATCAATCACAATTACTTTTTGCTTTCCGGTAATTAACCTTGAATAACGAATCACATGGCGATTTGCATCAGTTGCTGAGACTGTAAATTGCCAAAACGGTAGGCCAAATCGTTTAGCTAGTTCACTTGAAACTGCAATTGCATCTTCAGTTGGCAGCATTGCGGTCATGCCTTTTTCTAATTGCTTTTTTATCGCGTCCACTGTGGGCTTTGGGGAATGGCCAGTCATTGAACCTGTGTCGCCAAGGCATAAATCAATGTATTTATTGCCGTCGACATCGGTGAAATGCGAACCCGAAGCGCTCTCGATAAATATTGGAAATGCCCCTGGCCATTTAGACATCCATGACATCGGCACTCCGCCTGGCATATTTTTCTTTGCCTGTTCAAACAAAGTTGCAGATTTTGGATGCAGTTGTAAAAATCTTTTTGATTCTTTTTTTGCTAAATCTGCCAATCTAGTGCGATTAATTCTTTTCATAATTCAAATAATTTCGTTTTTAGTTGGCGGTTTAGCGCCACTTCTTGAAACAGTTATTGCGGCTGCTTTAGTAGCCCTAGAAAGCATTGACTGAAGTTTTTCTCCTCTTAAATTATCTAAACCAATTTCTACAATCGCCTCAACAACAATCGCGCCAACTGTATCGCCAGCACCTACGGTGTCAGACACTGAAACTTTTACCGCTGGAACCTCAAAACTTTCATCGCTGGTGAAAGCTGAAATGCCGTCTTCGCCTTTTGTTACAACAATTAGTTTAGTTTTTTTAGATAGCCACTCTTTAGTGATCTCATTCAAATTTTTACCCGGATATAACCAATTTGCATCTTCAATCGACATTTTCACAACATCTGAAATTGATAACCATCTTTCAACCGCTTTTTTGTAATTATCTCTATCTGAAATTACCGCTGGCCGAACATTTGGATCAAATACGACTATTGAATTCTTGCTAACTTCTGAAGCCCATTTAAATAAAGTTGAAGCAGCTGGTTCTACCACGGTTGCCAAAGTTCCAATATGTAAAAGTGCTGGTGAATTTGATTTTGAATCTGGTAACCACGAAGTTTGAAAATCAAATGTTGCCGTATCTTTTAATAAAAATTCATAAGTAGCACTGCCAGCTTCTGAAAGTGTTACCACTGCCAACGCAGTTGGTTTTTCAATCATTTTTGAATATTTGATGTTAACGCCATCTGCCAATAACTCTTTGCGAACCATTTGTCCATAAGAGTCGGTGGAAATTCCATCAATAAAGCAGGCATCAAAACCTAATTTGGATAACGCTTTTGCAGTATTTGCAGGGCCTCCGCCAACTATTGGAATGCGTTGCGTGCCAGAGGGAATCAAATCAATTAAGACTTCACCACATACCCAAATTTCAGAACTCAAATGCTTTCGCCTTTTCGTGCCAAAAATTCGGTAATCATTTCAACGCCGAGTAAATGATCATCAACTTGCGGTAATCCGCTAATGATTAAAGTTCCAACAAATCCTTGTTTTTTAGTGATGATTGGTAATCCACCGCCGTGAATTGCATGAGTTTCATCTTCAACTTTATTTTGTTTATGCCAATCGATTCCCTGTTCTTCAGCTAAAACTCTTTCATAAATTGTTGAG
>CAXBQO010000089.1:0-4258 GCA_963977945.1 uncultured bacterium | reverse complement strand
GTAAAAAGCGATTGCGTAATCGCCAAACTTAATTCGTAATACTGCAGCGCCAAACGCCGCTATTGATCCACCGACTTGGTGTGCAGCAAAAACCCAACCATAAATAACCGCTCCTTGTTCTGGCTTTAATACTTGGCGGCACAACATAACTGTTGGCGGAACCGTTGCCACCCAATCTAATCCGTAAAAAATAATGAAAACCAATGTGGTCGGATGTACCGACGCAAACAAAATAGATGGCAATAAAAATAGTGATAGTCCGCGCAATAGATAATAGAAAAATAATAATTTTCGTGGGTCAATTCGATCGGTCAAGATGCCAGAAAATATTGTGCCAATTACATCAAATACCCCAATTAGAGCCAGCAAACTTGCAGCGGTTACCTGCATCATTCCGTGATCATGCGCTGCCGGAATAAAGTGCGTGCCAATTAATCCGCTAGTTGATAACCCACAAACAAAAAATGATCCAACTAAATACCAAAAGTTTTTTACTTTGCTGGCATCGCGCAAAGCATTAATTGCATTGCGAGCTGCGTTTCCTTTTTGTAATTGTGGTGGCACCCAATTTTCTTCAGCGCCATATGGCTTTAAGTTAAAACTTTGCGGATCTTCTTTTAAGAAAAAATAAATTATTGGCACCATTAAATAAGCACCTAATGCGATTACAAGTGATGATGCTCGCCAACCCGGATTTTCCGCCAGCTTTGATAACCCAGGTAAAAAAACTAATTGGCCAGATGCTGCGGCAGCGGTGAGAATTCCAATTACTAATCCACGTTTTTTAATAAACCAACGGTTTGCAATTGTGGCGGCAAAAACTAATGCCATTGATCCGGTACCAACACCAACAATTACTCCCCACAGCAACATCAAGTGCCAACTCTTTGTCATAAATATTGTGAGTAATGCGCCGGTTCCAACTGTGGTGAGCGCTGCCATTACAACTTTTCGCACGGTAAAACGTTCCATTAACGCCGCAGCAAATGGCGCGGTTAATCCATAAAGCAAAACATTTATTGCAACCGCGAGAGAAATTACATCGCGACTCCAGCCAAAATCATCTTCGAGCGGCAAAATTAAAACGCTTGGCGCACTGCGAAATCCAGCAGTTGCAAATAATGTGGCAAAAGTTATTGCCGCAATTATCCAAGCCGGATGTATTCGACTCTTTCTCACTATGCGCGTAACCAAACCGCGGTATCGGTTGGTAATTTATTGGCGGAAAGCGCACCGCTTGCGATTAAAACCTCTTTATGTGCCGGTAATTCAATTTCATTTCCAAAATTTAAAATGCAAATAAATTCATTCGGCCTAGAAAAAGTCAATACATCTTTACCTAGATCAAGCCAATTCATTGGGCCATCGCCTAATCCGGCTTCAGCTTTTCTAATTGCTAATGCTTTGCGATACATATTTAATGTGGAATTTATATCGCTCTCTTGTTTTTCAACTGATAAATCACCCCAATATTTTGGTTGTGGCAACCAACTATCTGGTTTTCCTAACTTTGAATTAGTTGAAAAACCGTGCGATCCCGCTTCACTTGTTTGCCACGGAATCGGTACTCGACAACCATCGCGACCTTTATTTTTAAAACCACTTTGTTTCCAACTCGGGTCGGTAATTCGATCATCTGGAATATCTCGAACTTCTGGCAGCGCTAACTCTTCACCTTGAAACATATAAGCCACGCCAGGTAATGCCAACATCAATAATGCACCTGCTCGTGCGCGCTTTGTTCCGCGTTCAATATTTAATTTGCTGCCATCGCCGTGACGCTCTTGTGTGGTGCCGCCGCCGATTCCTAAACCTAAATCAAATCGATCAACTGACCGCGTTACATCGTGATTGTTAAATACCCAAGATGATGGCGCACCAACTTCTGACAACGCCGACATTGAGCGATCAATCATCTCTTTCATATTTGTTTTGTCCCATTTGCTGCCCATGAAATCAAAGTTAAATGAGTTCATTAATTCACCTGGGCGTAAATATCTAGCAATTCGACTAGCTGGTGACACCCACGCTTCAGCAACTGCCATTCGATTATTTGGATAAGAATCTAAAATCTTGCGCCACTCTTTATAAATTTCATGCACACCATCTTGATCCCAAAATGGCATTGGTTTTCCCTCTAATAATTTTGGATCACTTGGCACATCTGGCAAACCATCGGCTTTAATCATTCCGTGCGCAACATCGATGCGAATTCCATCAACGCCTAATTTCAGCCAGAAATTTAAAACATCTTCAAAATATTTTTTTACCTCACTGTTGTGCCAATTAAAATCTGGTTGTTCTACTGCAAATAAATGTAAGTACCACTGCCCTGGTTTGCCATCTTTTTCAGTAACGCGATGCCATGCTGGCCCACCAAAAACTGATTGCCAATTATTTGGTGGTAATTCGCCATTTGCGCCTTTACCTTCTCTAAACATAAATCGATCACGTTCTTTTGAACCAGGATCTGCTTTTAAAGCAGCTTGAAACCATTTATGTTGATCTGAGCAATGATTTGGCACCAAATCAATAATTACTCGTAAACCTAAATCATGCGCTTTGCTAATTAATTGTTTGGCATCTTCGATTGTGCCGTAATCAGGTTCGATATCCATGAAATCTGAAACGTCATAACCATGATCTTTTTGTGGTGATGGATACCAAGGTGTAATCCAAATTGCATCGATGCCTAACTTTTTTAAATATCCAAGACGGGATTCGATTCCTTTTACATCGCCTTTGCCATCACCATTTGAATCAGCAAATGAGCGAATATAGATTTGATAAATAACAGAATCTCGCCACCAAACTCGAGATTTGCGATCGACTGCTGAACTCAATTGGCTTCCAAATATTTATTTAAGAATTCACGCTCTTGCGCATTTAGTGGGCGAGATTTTCTAGTTTGTAAATCAATTGCCACCTGCACCGTTTTCATCTTGGCAAAAACTTGGCCATCTTTAACAACTTCGTAAGCATTAACAAATGAAGCATTACCAATTGATTCCACCCACAAAATCACATCTACAAATTGGCCACCATCATAAATTGGTTTAACAAAATCAACTTCGGCTCTGCCAACCACCATCTCCATCAAAATTGGTTCCTGCTTTTTTTCAGCAAATTGAAACCAGCCCCATTCAAATCTTGCTTCTTGCGCGAATGTTAAATACTTAGCGTTATTGACATGACCAAATGCATCTAGGTCATCCCATCTAACAAATGCTTTGTGAGTAAATTTCATAATTGTTTTGGTCTATCTAGTTAATTTTCTATAAGTAGCGCGATGTGGCCGAGCTGCTTCTGGCCCGAGGCGTTCGATTTTATTTGCTTCATAACTTTCAAAGTTTCCTTCAAACCAGAACCACTTTGAATCCCCTTCATACGCCAACATATGTGTTGCAACGCGATCTAAGAACCAGCGATCGTGCGAAATAACTACCGCACAACCTGGAAAATCAAGCAACGCATTTTCTAGCGAACCTAATGTTTCAACATCTAAATCATTTGTTGGCTCATCAAGTAACAATAAATTTCCACCTTGTTTTAATGTCAGCGCTAAATTCAAACGATTGCGCTCACCACCTGATAAAACTCCCGCTGGTTTTTGTTGATCTGGACCTTTAAATCCAAACGCTGAAACATAAGCACGGCTGGGCATTTCAACATTGCCAACTTTTATGAAATCTAAACCGTCTGAAACAACTTCCCATAAAGTTTTTTTGCCATCGATGCCACCACGAGATTGATCAACATAAGAGGTGCGAACCGTTTCGCCTACTTTTAAATTTCCAGAATCAGGTTTTTCTAAACCTAAAATCATTTTAAATAATGTGGTCTTACCTGCTCCGTTTGGACCAATCACACCAACGATTCCGTTGCGTGGCAGTGAAAAACTTAAATTTTCAATCAGTAATTTATCGCCAAAACCTTTAGTTAAATTTTCAACTTCAACTACAACATTTCCAAGACGCGGGCCAGGTGGAATCTGAATCTCTTCAAAATCTAATTTGCGCGCCTTCTCTGCTTCAGCCGCCATCTCTTCATAACGAGCCAAACGCGCCTTTGATTTTGTTTGGCGACCTTTGGCGTTCATTCGAACCCATTCCAACTCTTCCGCTAAACGCTTTGCGCGCTTTGCATCTTTCTGGCCTTCAATCTTCAAACGCGTCGCTTTGGTATCCAAGTACGTTGTGTAGTTACCTTCATACGGATACGCGCGACCACGATCAAGTTCAAGAATCCATTCAGCAAC
>CAXBQO010000088.1:0-4277 GCA_963977945.1 uncultured bacterium | reverse complement strand
TGAAGAAACTGGGCAAAACTAAAATTCTCAATACTCGGAGCTCTATTTGACCAAGTTTCTAATAACTGGCGGAGCAGGTTTTGTTGGTTCCCACTTAACACAGGCTCTACTGAACAGAAATGATGAAGTTGTAGTTCTAGATAATTTTTCAACCGGGCAACAAAAGAACCTCGCAGGAATGAAAGCACAGATTATTTCTGGCTCTATTTTTGATGAAAAATTGGTAGAAGATTTGGTTAGCAAATCAGATCATGTACTACATCTGGCTGCTGCACTTGGGGTTTTTAATATTGTAAATAAACCGCTAGAAAGTCTTAAAATAAACTTACAGGGCACAGAAATAGTTTTAAATGCAGCGGCAAAATTTAAAAAACTAATTTTGATTACATCAACAAGTGAAATTTATGGAAAAAATGACAAAGTTCCACTGAGCGAAGAAGATGACAGATTATTGGGATCGCCCTTGAAATCTAGATGGAGCTACAGCGAAGCCAAGGCGATTGATGAATCTATGGCCTACTTTTATTTTCAAGAGCAAAACCTTCCGGTAAGACTGGTTCGTTTATTTAATACTGTTGGACCAAGACAAGTTGGACATTATGGAATGGTTGTTCCAAGGTTTGTCACTTCCGCTTTAAAAAATGAAAACATTTTAGTTTACGGAGATGGCAATCAAGTCAGATGCTTTTGTCACGTTACTGACGCGGTGGCAGCTTTGTTGAAAGTAATTGATTCAAAGGAAGCGATTGGCCAGGTTTTTAATATTGGTAACAATCAGCAAATCTCAATTATGGAATTAGCGAAAAAAGTTATCGAAATTACCGGTTCAAAAAGCAAAATCGAATTAGTTCCTTATGAAAAGGCATATGGGCCGGGTTTTGAAGATATGCAGCGTCGAGTGCCTGATATTTCAAAGATTAAGAAAATGTTGGGATGGGATCCTAAAATCGGTTTAGAGCAGATAATCAAAGATATTGCCGCGTATAACTCTGCTGGCACGCTCAACTAGTTCCCCGCTTTCTCTCAGGTAAGCAATGTTTGCTTCCGGCATGACAATCGGCAAGCGAATCTCAACCGACTGGGCTTCGCTAATTCTTGGTTTAGGTCTTGGACTCACAATCGCATTACAAATTGAAACCACAACTGCAAATGATTGGAACGGGGTTTATCCAATCATCACTTCGATTTCAAGAATTTGCGCGCTGGTTGGAACTTATTTTGCATTAGTTGGATTAGTTTTAGTTTCTCGTGTTGCGTGGATTGAAAAATCGGTTGGACATGATCGCCTAGTTACTTGGCATCGAAAGTTGGGTCCGTATTCAATATTTTTGGTTGGCTTTCATGTTTTATTTGTGGTTTTAGGTTACGCCGGAAACGATCAGGTTCGCCTTGGCGTAGAACTTTGGCGCCTTGTGAAAAATTTTCCCTGGATGCTACCGGCGCTTGTAGCATTTATATTTTTTATTGCCGCCGGAATCACTTCGTACAAAAAAGTACGCGCCAAGATGTCGTATGAAACTTGGTGGACAGTTCACCTTTACACATATTTAGCAATCTCATTGTCATTTATGCATCAGGTGCTGACCGGGCCAATGTTTGTTGGACATCCGCTAAATAAATTTTTTTGGCAGGCAATTTATGCTTTGGTCGCATTTGTTTTAATTTTTTGGCGGTTTGTATTGCCAACCGTGAAGTCATTAATTCATAACCTGAAAGTGGAACAAGTTGTGATTGAAGGTCCAGGGGTCGTCTCGATAATTATGCACGGTCGAAATTTAAATAAACTAAAAGCGCAAGGTGGGCAATTTTTTGGATGGCGCTTTTTAGCTAAAGGACATTGGTGGCTTTCTCACCCATACTCTTTATCTGCAGCACCAACTAAAAATTATTTACGAATCACAGTTAAAGAATTGGGCGATCATTCAAAAAGTATTAAGCAAATCCAACCTGGAACAAGGGTCTTTTTTGAAGGCCCATATGGAACATTTGTGGCTAATAAAGCAAGTCGCGGACATGTTGTGTTGATTGGCGGCGGTGTTGGAATCACACCACTTCGTGCGTTACTTGAAGAGTTTGATGTAACCAAAGAAATCGATGTTATTTATCGTGCTTCTTCTGAATCAGATTTAGTTTTACGAAAAGAGTTAGATCAATTAGCTAGATCTCGGGGAGCTCGAGTTCATTATTTAGTTGGCTCTAGAAATCAGCACCCGATGAACTTTAAATATTTACGACAATTTGTACCGATGTTTGCCGACTCCGATGTTTATGTGTGCGGGCCAGATTCATTAGTCGAAGCGGTCAGATCTGCAGCCGATGATTGCGGAATTCCAAAAAATAGATTTCATGATGAAGCGTTTGCTTACCACGCATCATGATTGATTTAATAGAAACAAGAGCGGAGAAAATATGAAACGGCGCGCACTACTAATTGTTACTGGCACATTGGGAAGTTTGGGTGCAGTGCTATCAATTACCCCACCAAAATTTGGCGCCGATTCCGCGCTTGCTAAGCAAGATGCTGCGAGTGCTAATACAAATCAGTCAACGCAAACTCAATCTAATTCACCTTCAAATCAGCAATCCGGTTCCACCGCATCAAGTAAGCCCGGTTCAAAATCAAATAATTCATCAACGAATAATCAACAAACTCAAGCGCAATCTCAAAATCAAAACCAATCTCAAACCCAAAGCCAATCGGCTACACAAGAGCAATCTCAAACTCAAGCACAAAGTTCAACTTCTCAAAGCACAAGTTCAGTTAGTGGCACATTCACCGGAAATCCGTTTGAGGCTTCAGAGCGTGGCCGATCCTGGGGAACCGTAGTTGTAAAAGTAACTTTTAAAGATGGCGTTATTACAAGTATTAACGGAAATCAATCTCCAGCAAGTCGCGGGCCATTTGCAATTGATCAATTAGATCCTTATGTGGCCGCGCAGAAAATTTCAATTGATTCAATAAAAGCAAAATCTGCCGAAGCTCTGCCTTATGTTTCCGGAGTTTCTTATACCTCAATTGCTTATTGGAACTCATTGAAATCAGCGATTAAAAAAGCTGGTTTATAAGGCTTGATTCGCAAGTTTAAAGAGGTCCAAACCTGGGGCACAGTAATTGTGCTCGAGGCATTTTCCGAATCAGAATTTTCTTTAGAAAAAGCATTAGATGAATGCGAAACTTTTCTTTACAAGATTGATGATTTATTTTCAACATTTAAACCTAATTCTCAAATTTCGCAATTACGTCAAGATGAAATCGTGATAGAAAATTGTGACAAGTCGTTAGTTGAAATATGGAATTTAAGCCAAACCCTCAAGACTCAAACTAACAGCGCCTTTGATCCGTGGTCAGTCAAAGATGGCGTAGATTTTTCTGGAATAGTTAAAGGTTGGGCGGCTGATAAATGCTGCGAAATATTTTCAGCAAATAATGTTAACAATTGTTTGGTAAATGCCGCCGGCGATATTTCAGTTAGAGGGAAACGTTATTTAAATAATCAATTCACGCCATGGAAAATAGGAATCAGAGATCCACGTTCTGGGAATAAAGTTTTACATGAGTTTGAATTAGAAAATTGCGCAATCGCAACTAGTGGCACTTACGAAAAAGCTCACATAATCGACCCTTATACAAAATTAATTGCAATTGGTTCATCAAGCGCCAGCGTTATTGGTCCAAGTGGCGCGGTCTGTGAAGCATTGGCGACTGCGTTAATTGTGGCGGGAGAAACTGGTGGCGCTTGGTTTAAACAAGATGGATTTAATGAATATTCCGCTTGGGTCTTAGATCGAAGTGGTGAATATGTCTGGAGTACGAAGGAATTTAAGATTCAAAATTAGTTTAAAGTTCTCGTATGACTACCGGAAATTTTTCTAGTGCGCAATTAATCAAAGAGGAACAAACTTTACTTCTCGAAGATTTTGATAACGAGATGGCAGTTGAACTCGGACAAATTGGAATATCTTTCGGGCGCGAACGCAAACTACCGATTGCAATCGAAGTAAGAATTGGTGATTGGACCGTTTTCAAAGCAGCACTTCCTGGCTCAAAACCTGAAAATGATTGGTGGATAAATCGTAAAGCTCGGGTTGTGGCAATGAAAAAGCATTCGACAATTTTTGACGGAATAAACTTTGTATTTTGAATAAATGTACAACCACTTGATGACTAAGCAACGACGGTCGGACCAGGAAACAGAAAGTATCACTGTACGGTTGACCTCCTGTTTGTCCGGTTTGTACTTAGCGCTTGGTGTACCAAATTTTGTACTGCAAAGAGG
>CAXBQO010000087.1:0-4314 GCA_963977945.1 uncultured bacterium | reverse complement strand
TTCCTACGGTATTGATCAAACTCAATTGTGCAACTGCAATCGCATTTGACCCAGAAAACAATCGGCCAGCGATGCCATTAAATATTGGCGCCATAAATGATGTGCCAAGGCCACCCATGAAAAAAGCAAAATAAGAGCTAATAAACGCCAGCCAACTGCCAGATACGAAAACATACTTTGAGAGCGTTAAAAACAAAATAAAAAATATTCCGCCGAAAAAACCACACCAGCGAATCAAAAATTGTTCACTTGCTTTTGATAACGCCCATCCGTAAGCAAATCTGCCGACAATCATTCCACTTAAAATACTTATGTAGTTGATAGTGCTAAGAGAGGCTGACATTGCTAACTCTTCTTTTCCAAATAATGTTGCCCAGTCTGCGGAGATAAATTCCATAAGAGACGCGCTTAAAAATGCCGCGCTGAGCATAAAATTAAATTTTAATTTGAAATTTTTTATGGAAGTTAATTCGTATTTATCATCATCGGCAGATGGTGGGTAATAAGTTGGAGTAAGTTTAGAAATCGAATTCATCTGCAACAACCAAACCACAATAACTAATGTGGAAATATGAACGGCAACAGAAACTCTGCCGGCTAAGAAAAATGAAATCAGCGAAGTCGTGGTTGCTCCGACAGCCCAGACTCCGTGCAATTTTGGAACAATTGTTTTACCCAAATCATCTTGTCTATGTAAAGCATGTCCAGAAGATGCAATGTGATAGCCAGAGATAGATGCGCCAGAAATTATGTTAAATAAAACATAAATTGCTGGATTATGAGTGTGTGCAAACATAAAGAAACAAATCATGATTGCAGTCGCACAAACCTGCATTGATAATTTTGAGCCAAATTTATGAACTAACTGCCCGCCAACTAGTAACGCAAATATTGCGCCGAGAGAACCGGTACTTAAGATGGTGCCGAAAGTGCCATTATTTACTTGCAAATTAGCTTTGATATCTGGAGTTCTGGCCGCCAGAGACATAATGCTGAGACCAAAAAAGAAGAAAATTGAGCTTAGGTATAACTCTTCCATTTTAGAATAAACATAGCGATCAAATTTAGAGAAAGGCATTTTGTTTTACCTGCTTCTCGTTAAAACAACGCACTTGCAAGTTGTTGTCTGGCTTTAACTAACCGAGCATCATTTGGATCTACCAAAGTGAAAAGCTGTAATAAATGATTTTTTACCTGTTCCTTTTGATCACCAGAACTGGTTTTGATGGTTTTTATTAATCGGTTAAATGCTGATTCCAATTCGCCTTGCGCAAGTTCAATATCAGCTGCCTGCATCTGCAAAATTGCATCGGCTGGATTTGCTTGTGCTTTTGGAAGAACCACTGAAGGATTCAAAGGTTCGATTCTTAAAAGTAAATCTGCTTGAGCAATTCCAATTTTTGCAATTTGTTCCCCAGGTTTCCGATTCAACCATTTTTGGTAATGCTCTTTTGCAGCTTTGTAATCACGTTTTTGCATCGCTTCATATGCTGCTTCTTCCTCTGGCTCTAATTTTATTTCTGGGTTTGGCACAGTAGGTTCAGCCGAACCAATTCCTTTTTGCGCCGCTACTTCAAATAATTTATTTATAACTAATCGAACCTGATCTGCTGGCGGAACAGATTCAAATAATGGTAAAAATTGTTCGGCAATAATGGCTACCGCTACTGGAACACTTTGAATCTGCATCGCCTGAGCAATTGCCACTTCTTGATCAACATTAACTGTTCCAAATAACCAACGGTTTTTATCTTCGGCTTCAAGTTTGCCTAGGGTTTGCATAATTTCAATTGATTGTGGGCTGCTCTCTGACCATAAAAGCAAAATTACTAATTTTGTTTTTGATGCCGAAACAAAATCACTAACTAAATTTTGTTGATTAACGACTTTGCCAGGTCGATCACCAGAAGTTGTTGACGCAGATGTCGTAGGTTTTTTTAATGTGCTTAAATCAAATGCTCGTCCTAAAGCCTGTTTTGGTAAACCACCTGGAATTTTGTTATTCACTATTGAACTAAGACTCCTGCATCCATTCGATATGGCAATACTTTTTCAATGTAATCTTGAGTAGCAAAATCTAGCCCAACATCTCGACCAAGTTTTTCACTTAAGTACCAGCGATTCTCAAGTACTTCGTGAAAAAGTTGTGGTGGTTCAACTCGGCCGCGCAAATTATCTGGAACCTGATTAACAACTCTGCGAAATACATCACTTAGCCATTGTTTAACTACAACTGAGTGAGGCGTGGCAGGTGGAAATTCCCTCGCCCGATATCTTTCATAAGAAGCTAATAATCTTTTTGCCTGTAATTCTTCAGCTTGTAAGCCAGTTAATTCCAACAAACGATTTGAGTGATATCTGGCAGCTACTAACTTAGGTTGGAATTTCAACATACCTTTATCGCCAACAGTTGAAACTTCAACCTCTTCCACAGCAAAACCAAGATCTTGCAATGAACGCATTGCTCGTTCAACTGCGTGACGATCTTGCGGATCTAAAAACTGTGGCTCTTTTAGCATCTGCCAAAGTCTTCGATATCTTTTTATAACTCCTTCAGCGGCCCGAATCGGATTCATGTCTGCTTGTAAAACACCGGCCTGCGCTAAATCTTCTAATTCAGCTGCAACATTGAAGTGAACTAGTTCTAAATCATGTTCGCGTTGTCCATCACTTAAATTTTTATGAAACTCACCAGTTTCAGCATCTACTAAATATGCAGCAAAGTTATCGGCATCGCGACGGAATAAAGTATTTGAAAGCGAACAATCTCCCCACCAAAATCCAAGTAAATGCATTCGCACCAATAACAGCGCTAGCGCATTCGCCATGTTGTAAATATCTGCTGGAGTTGTTTCACCACTTAAAATCACTCGATACGGTAGTGAGTAAGGAAGATATTTAGTTACAAACGCCGCCGGCAATTCATTTCCATTGGCATCTTGTCTGCCTTCAACAACTGCGACTGGTTCTACTGATGGTGCATTACGATTATTTAATTCTCGAAGTAATTCATATTCGCGGTTTGCAAACTCTGGCACCGTCTCTTTAACTGCAAATACTTCACTATTTGGTTTTTTTGGATTTGATCTAATCAACCTAACTACGTGGCGAGAAATACCACGCATTTGTGTGAGAACTTCATCCTCTGGCCATTCTTCAAGTGGTTGATCCCAAGGAAGCTGCGACAAAGTCGCGATTACCTCACCTAAACCCTTGATTCGAAGCGACATGCTCCAATTCTCTCGCAATAGTTATAAGAAGTACGAATTAAGTTAAAATTGCAAAATGGCGTTGATTAAACGGCCCAATATAAAAACTCCAAGTTTGAAGTCACTGCGCCCTGCACTTAATCCGATTCTTCGCCGAACCAATAAAAATTCAGTACCAGATGACTTTGGAACTCAAGGCCAACCATTAGATCGATCGCACCCGTTTTATTTTGGATTTGTCGCAACCGCCGGAGTACTTACTTGCTTAACTTTATTTAAAGCACTTGGTTCGGCTAGCCAAGTATTTATCTTGATTATTATTTCGATGTTTTTTGCATCCGGCTTAAACCCAGCGGTGTTGTTTTTCCAACGTCGGGGCTTATCGCGTGGATTGTCAGTAACTGCAATAGTTTCAGTAGTTTTGCTGTTCGTTGCAATATTTTTGTGGATTGCTGTTCCACCAATAATTGATCAAGTAAATTCGCTTATTAGTAATGCGCCACAATTAATTAATAATCTAAAATCAAATTCGGTAATTTCAAGTTTGAATGAACATTATGCATTTATTGACACTTTGCAGCGAAAAGTAGATGAAAATATTCAAAACGGTCAGATTGCAATTGGTGCATTTGGCGGCGTAATCGGCGTAGGTAAAGCTTTCATTTCTGGCACATTTGCCTTCTTAACAATTTTAGTTTTAACTCTTTATTTTCTAGCTTCACTTCCAAAAGTTACTCAGATTGCTTATCGATTTGCACCAGCATCTCGGCGCGAGCGAGTTTCAAAAATTTCTGACGCCATCATTGGTCGAATTGGCGCTTTCGTCGGCGGACAAGTGACCGTTTCATTTATCGCCGGAATTGTGATGCTGATTGTTGCACTTGTTCTAAATTTAAATTACAGCTTCGCACTTGGTCTGACAGTATTTATTTGTGGCTTGATTCCAATGATTGGTCATTTACTTGGTATTTCGATTTTTACGATCGTGGCATTAACCAACTCAACAACTACAGCAGTAATTGCATTCTTGGCCTATGTGATTTACCAACAAATTGAAAACTACATCATCATGCCAAGGATTATGAGCAAATCCTTATCGGTTCCA
>CAXBQO010000086.1:0-4458 GCA_963977945.1 uncultured bacterium | reverse complement strand
AATCTCCCGCGGTCACAAAATTGCAACTTGTGACATAAGAAAATCAGCGGGCATTATTAAATATGGCGAGCGAATGGGCCATGCCATAAAAGAAATTCCAATGGGAGCACATGTACATGTTCATAATGTGCTGGGCGATCGACTATCTCCGGATAAACAATGAGTTATAAAGTATTTGAAAATCCCGCTGGCAAGTTGGGAATTCGATCTCATTTACTAGTTTTACCGTCAGTAGTTTGTTCGACACATGTATCGCGCAAAGTCGCAAATCAAGTTGGTGCAATCACTTTTGCACACCAGCATGGCTGCGGAATCATTGGTAACGATGTTGGCGGAATCAGAGATTTCTTTGTTTCTCTTGCCAGACAACCAAATGTTGGCCCAGTACTAATCATTGGTTTGGGTTGCGAAACTATTCAAGGAAATGAATTAGCCGAAGCGGTAAAGGCGGTCAATCCCGTAACTGAGTATTTAGTAATTCAAGAAAGTGGTGGAATGGCGCAAACTTTAAGCCGTGGAATCTCAGCTGCTAACGCTTTAAAAACGAATTTTGTTGCTAAAACTTCGACCTCGAACTCTTTACGAATTGGCATAGATGCCGCGCAAAATGATCAAAAAATAAAAGAATTACAAGATTATTTAGCAGATTTTCAAACCGTAGTAGCGCCAAATCTAAAAAACTCAGGTCTACGTTTTTCAGCACTAATGGAAGAAAGTGTGCAATTAATTGTGAGTTTGGTTGAGGCAGAACAACCAGCAAGTGGATTCCCAACAATTCCAACTATAAATATCGCGGCAACTTCCACATTGCACCAATTAACTCAATCTGATTTTGATTTACCAGCAACTTTTAGCAAAAAAGATTTACTAGATTTAATTTCAAAAGTAGCTAATGGCGAGTTAACAAAATCTGAAATCAATCAGACTGGTGAAATAATTGCACCGCGAATGGTGAGAAGCGTATAAATGCTGACCGGTTACGCTAGAAAAGATGGCAGATACGGATTTAGAAACCATGTACTGCTATTTCCACTTCACTCAGCACTCAGTGCAATTGCCCGGCAAGTAAGTGATGAGGTTTCAGATTCAGTTTCGATTTCGCATGATTGGTCAGGTGAAATCGATTCTGATTACCAACGAATTATTAAGACCATGGCCGGTTATGCCGCTAATCCAAATATCTACGCCACAATTTTCTTAGGCGTTGGTTCATCAGATGCTGAAACTGAAATAATTGAGCAAGCTAAATCAATAGGTTTAAATAATTTTGAAGTCTTCTTTCTCGCGGAAATTAAATCGATTCCAGAATTAAAAAAACGTGCAATTGATTCTGCAAAAAAATATATTGCTTCAGCATCGCGAGAACCCCGTGCAAAAGTTCCTTGGTCTGCTTTACATCTAGGTTTAGAGTGCGGCGGTTCTGATGCGTTATCTGGAATTACCGCTAATCCCGCTCTTGGTGTTGCCAGTGACAAATTAGTCGAACTCGGCGCAGTTTCAGTATTGGGCGAAACCACTGAAATATTAGGGGCAGAACATTTATTGGCAGAACGCGCATTAACCAAAGAAGTAGGACAACAAATAATTGATGTTGTTGCACGTTATGAAAGATCGATTGATTATGAAGGTATTGATATGCGTGGCGCTCAACCTTCACGTGGAAACATCGAAGGTGGTTTAACAACTTTAGAAGAAAAATCATTAGGAGCGGCGAAAAAAGCTGGAAACGCTCCATTTACTGGCGTACTTGATTATGCCGACCCAGCGAAAAAACCTGGTTTGTACTTTATGGATACTCCCGGCCATGACATCGAACAATTAACTGGTTTTGCCGCGGCTGGGATAAACGTTGTGGTCTTTACCAGCGGTCGCGGAACGCCAACGGGAAGTTCGGTAGTTCCGACTATAAAAGTCTCTACAAATACCCCGATGGCAGAGGCGCTTACAGATCTAATTGATTTAAATGCCGGAACCATTGCCGATGGCACTAAGAATTTAGAAGAGGTTGGACAAGAAATATTTGATGAAATTATTGCGGTAGCAAATGGAAAATTAACTAAAGCCGAAATCGGAAAACATCAAGAGTTTTCGCTTTCCCGTATGTACAACACTTTAATCAAATGACTAATCACCGGCACGACGATTTAATTGATTTAACTTCAAAAGTAAAAAGTTCACTTCTTGGTTTAGGCACCGCTCCACTTGGCGGTTTGTTCTCATCGGTACAAGAAAGCGATAGCGATGATTTAATTAATTCTGCCTTAGATAACGGAATTGAATTTATAGATACCGCGCCACTTTATGGTTATGGCCGAGCTGAAATGCGAATTGGCCGAGTAATTTCGAAAAAGCGCAGACCACTTACACTTGAATCAAAAGTGGGAAGAGTTATCAGACAAGTAAAAAGTGATAAAGGTTTAGGTAGCGACAAGGGTTTGGCAGATTTTGCTGATGCAGTTCCTGATGTAGAACCGGTTTTTGATTTTTCAAAATCAGCCATATTGGAATCTTTTGAAGAAAGTTTGAAACGACTACAAGTAGAAAGCATCGATATTTTGCTTATTCATGATGCAGATGATCATTTAAAGCAAGCAATAGATATTGCGTTCCCTACTTTATTTGAATTAAAACAACAAGGATTAATCAAAGCAATCGGAATCGGAATGAATTGGGTCGACAACGCAGCGCACATGATTAGAAATACCGAAATTGATGTGGCATTGATTGCGGGGCGATACACCTTGATAGATCAAAGCGCGCAAGATGTGTTGTTTCCGTTAGCGTTATCAAAAAATGTGTCCATAATCGCTGGTGGGGTTTTTAATTCTGGTGTTTTAGCAAATCCGGTCAAGGGACAAACTTTCAATTACGCGCCTGCACCGCAAGAGATTATTCAAAAAGCTCAGAAAGTTAAGGAATACCTAGCAAAACGAAATATAAAAATCACAGCAGCTGCCCTGCAATTTCCACTTCGACATTCAGCGGTAAAAATGGTTCTCACTGGAGCCAGACATAAAAATGAACTTCTTTCAAACATTGAAGACTTCAATCAAATCTTGCCGCAAGATTTATGGCAACAAATGGAGAATGACAAAATTATTGACAGGATGCCAAACTAGATGCACAGAATTGATTCGCACCATCATCTTTGGGATCTAACGGTAAGACCACAAACCTGGCAGGTTGGAAATAAGTTCGACCCTGTTAGGCGCAATTTCGATATCAGTGATTTGAAATCTGCAATTTCTGACACAGGAATAACCCATACATATTTAGTGCAAACTGTGATGAATTATGACGAGACGCCAGAATTACTTGTAACTGCAGATGAAAATGAAATTATTTTAGGTGTAACTGGATGGCTAAAAATTGATGCACCTGATGCAATTGAAAATCTGGCAAGGTATGAAGAATTACCCGGTGCTAAATATTTAAAGGGCATTCGAGACATTGCACATGATTACCCAGATCCAAATTACCTCTCAAAACCACAAGTGATCACCAACTGTAAAGAACTTGGTAAACAAGATTACGTTTATGAGTTATTAACAAAAACTGAACAGATGAAGGCGGCAATCGAATTAGTGAAATCTGCCCCAAATACTTTGTTTGTACTTGATCACATCAGTAAACCATTAATCGCCACCGGCGAAATAGAACCTTGGGCAACACACATAAGAACACTGGCTAAATTTGAGAATCTGTATTGCAAAGTTTCCGGAATGATTACCGAAGCCAAATGGAAAAATTGGAAACCCTCAGATTATCGACCATATTTTGAAATCGTAATTGAAAATTTTGGTGCCGATCGAATTATGTATGGCAGCGATTGGCCAGTGGCACTTCTTAGTGGTACATACAAAGATGTTTATAACCTAGCTGAATACTTGACCAATTCGCTAAGTGAGAGTGAAAAACAAAAGTTTTGGTGCGACAACGCTAAAAAAGTATTTGATTTAGAAATTAACTTTTAAAAGCTTTACTCAACTTACCTTCGATATACAAGCGTGCATCTTTAGCCATCTTTTTGTTTTCTGTCCATAAATTTCGCCAAATAGCCAATGTGTTTGATAACTCTGGCGAAACAATCGCGGATGAAAAAGATTCAAATGTAATTGTGCCGCGATAATTAATTTCCGCAAGTGCACCAAAAAATTGGTCAAAATCTATGTTTCCGGTTCCAAGTCCACCTCGATGACTTGCTCCAATATGAACGTAACCAATATGTTCTTTATTTTTTACGACTGGAGTTCGCAAATCTTGTTCTTCGATATTCATATGATAAACATCGAGATGAACTTTTACGTTTTTCTCGCCCACATCTTTAATCATTTGTACCGCTTGATCAACGGTATTAATCAAGTTTGATTCATAACGATTTACTGGTTCTAAACCTAAAGTGATTCCACTTTCGTGAGCACGTTTTGCTAATCTTTTTAAAGATTGAACTGAATTTTC
>CAXBQO010000085.1:0-4551 GCA_963977945.1 uncultured bacterium | reverse complement strand
GAACGGACCAATCAAAGCAACCGGGCGGAACCTTGTCCGCCCTGCTGCAACATTTCTTCACGTCACATAGAGCTGCTCTTGGCCCTGCTCCTCCAGCCATGCCTTGAACTCCTGCTCGGCGATCTCGTGCGCCTCGGTCTCGATCTCTTCGTAGACGCCAGGCTCCAGCTCCTCCTTCAGCAGCGGCTTCTGCTGCTTTCATTCCCGCTTCGGTATCTAATAAATCACCAAAAAGAGGGATGTCTGAAATTCCTTTTAGTAATGATTTTGTTAGTTTTAATTGTTGCGCCATTTTTTACTTCATTCTTGCTTCGAACCATTGCATGGAAACAAATTTTGGGTGAAGAAGGACCGGTAATAAAAGTATTTCGCGCATTACATATTATTGGTCCGACTACTTCACTAACTGCAAGCGCATTTGCAGTGGTTACCGGTTTAACTTATAACTTCTTACCATTTATGACTCTGCCACTTTATGCCAGCTTAGAAAGAATTGATCCGCGCACATTAGAAGCTGCCGGTGATTTATATGCAAATGGTTTTACAACTTTTAGAAAAGTTACTGTGCCACTCTCTTTGCCCGGAGTCGTTGCCGGAACTTTGCTGACATTTATTCCAGCTGCTGGCGATTACATAAACGCGGCAATCTTGGGCGCACCTGATAACAAAATGCTTGGTAACGTAATTGATGCCAGATTTTTTAGAATTGTTGATTACCCAACTGCCGCAGCACTTTCATTTACTTTAATGGCAGCGATTTTAATTTTGGTAACGGTTTACATTCGCCGAGCGGGTACTGAGGAACTTGTATGAGCCGTTGGTTTTCCCGCAATTTAATCCGTATATATATGGTGTTGGGTTTTACTTATCTATTTATCCCAGTCGCTTACACATTTGCTTTTTCTTTTAACGATGCTGGACGTTCTAATTTAGTTTGGAAAGGTTTTACTCTTAAGAATTGGCAAAATCCATGTGGTGCCCCAGATATCTGTACTGCTCTTGGTAACTCCTTAAAGATTGGTGTCATTTCAACTGTAATCGCCACAATTCTTGGAACACTAATTGCTTTTGCTTTAGGACGATATAACTTCAAAGGTCGCAGCAGTACAAACCTTTTAATTTTCTTGCCAATGGCGACTCCAGAAATAGTTTTGGGTGCTTCACTTTTAACAATGTTCCTAAATTTAGGAATCAACCCAGGCTTAACCACAATCATCATTTCGCACGTGATGTTTTGTATTTCTTTTGTTGTTGTAACGGTCAAAGCCCGAATCGCTTCCCTTGATCCTCGGCTAGAACAAGCCGCAATGGATCTTTACGCCAATGAATTTCAAACATTTCGCAGAGTCACATTGCCATTAGTAGCACCCGGTATTGCTGGCGCAGCGCTGCTTTCTTTCAGCCTCTCATTTGATGATTTCATCATCACCAATTTCAACTCTGGCACCGTCTCAACATTTCCAAAATTTGTTTACACCGCAGCAACCAGAGGAATTCCAGCTCAAGCCAATGTAATTGGTTCGTCTATGTTCTTTATTGCTTTGTTCATCGTAATTGCTGGACAATTGCTTAACCGCAAACGTAAGGTAAAAATTTGACCCGCATTGGAAATATGTACGGCCCAGATTTCACATTTCTAGGGGTAGAAAAATGTGATTTGGAAAAACCAGAAACTTTTAAAGGTGCTGATGTTGTAATTGTTGGTGCGCCAATTGATTCTGGAACCTCACATCGATCTGGTGCAAAGTTTGGTCCACAAGCAATCAGAATGGGCGATTACCTGCCACATGATGGATCACGCCCACATCTTGCATTGCGGGTTGATCCGTTACAAAAATTAAAAGTTAAAGATGCCGGTGATTTATTAATGCCTGGTTCAGATTTAGCCGCATCATTAAAGACGCTTCAAAGCGCAACTGAAAAAATTAGCAAAGCGGGAGCAATTGCGGTTGTGCTTGGTGGAGATCATTCAATTGCATCTGCAGATGTTGCCGGAATCGCAAATCATTTAGGCAAAGGCAAAGTTTCGATGATTCATTTTGATGCGCACGCAGATACTGGTGAAGATCAATTTGGAACTTTGGTTGGCCACGGAACTCCAATGCGCAGATTAATTGAAGATGGGTTTGTACGTGGCGATCGCTTTTTACAGTTGGGCTTGCGCGGATATTGGCCAGATGCCGCGACTTTAAATTGGATGGCAAAACAAAAAATGCGCTCTTATGAGATGACCGAGATTCATTCTCGTGGAATGAAAGCGGTTCTAGATGAATCATTTAAAACTTTAACTGATGGTTGCGATGGGGTTTTTCTATCGGTTGATATTGATGTCGTAGATCCCGGAATGGCTCCAGGAACTGGCACGCCCGAGCCAGGTGGAATGACTAGTCGAGAATTACTAGAAGCGGTGCGTCGAATTTGTTTTGAATTACCAATTGTTGGAATCGATGTGGTTGAAGTTGCGCCGGCATATGATCAAAGTGAAATTACAGCAGTGCTTGCAAATCGAGTTGTGTTAGAAGCCTTAAGTGCGATTGCTTTAAAAAAATCAGGTGGAAGTTTTAATCCAACCAAGAATTTATTAGCAGATAGATAAATTATTTAATTGAAGCGAGGGCTTCATCAAGAATTTCTAGCCCTTCATGCAGTAAATCTTCATTAATAATTAATGGTGGTAGCAATCTGATTACGTTGGCATAAGTACCAGCGGTCAAAATTAAAACGCCTTTTTGTTGCGCGTATTTCACAGCGGCAGTAACCGCATCTGGATTTGGTTCGGTGGTGCCAGGTTTAACTAATTCGATTGCTTGCATTGCTCCGCGACCTCGGACATCACCAATAATTGAATACTTACTTTTCATTTCTGCAAACTTTGATTCAATAATTTTGCCTAATTTATTGGCGCGATCTATTAAGTTTTCTTTTTCAATTGTTTCAATTGCACCAAGAGCGGCGGCGCAAGCCAGTGGGTTACCACCGTATGTTCCACCTAAACCACTTAAGTGAATTGAATCCATAATTTCAGCCCGACCGGTTACGCCAGAAAGTGGCAAGCCAGCTGCAATTCCTTTAGCGGTGCAAATTAAATCTGGTTCAAGATTTTCATCTTCAGATGCAAACATTTTTCCGGTGCGAGCAAAACCGGTTTGTACCTCGTCGGCGATAAATACAATGTTGTTTTCTTTGGCGAACTTAGCGATTCCCGGTAAGAAGCCTTTTGGTGGAACAACAAAGCCACCTTCACCTTGAATCGGTTCAATCACAATCGCCGCCACATTTTTTGCGCCAATTTCTTTTTCAATTTTGTGGGTGACAAGTTCCAACGCTTCTTCAGCGCACTTTGCTTGATTGCCATTCCAGCGATACGGATAAGCCATCGGCATGCGATATACCTCAGGTGCGAATGGTCCAAATGATTCTTTGTATGGCATGTTCTTAGCTGTCATTGCCAAAGTTAAATTTGTGCGTCCGTGATAACCATGTTCAAAAACCACAATTGCTTGGCGTTTTGTATAAGAGCGAGCAATCTTTACTGCGTTCTCTAGCGCTTCAGCACCAGAATTAAATAGCGCACTCTTTTTCTTAAATTTTCCAGGTGTTAAACGATTTAGGGCTTCGCAAACTTCAACGTATCCGGTGTACGGAACAATCATGAAACAGGTGTGAGTGAAAGCTTCAACTGCAGTTTTTACATTTTCTACAACTTTTGGATTTGCGTTACCAACGCTTACAACTGCAATTCCGGCACCAAGATCGATGATGTGATTTCCATCGACATCAACAATTATTCCGCCTTGCGACTTTTCAATAAAAACCGGATAAGCCATGCCAAGCGAAGCCGATACCGCTTCGGCGCGACGCTTTATTAATTCAGCAGATTTTGGTCCAGGAATTGCCGTAACAATTTTGCGTTTTTGTTCAACCGGTGCGGAATTTCCCTCAGAGTACATAGTTGAAAGCCTATCGGGGTAAAAGTGGAAAAGTTAAGTTGAAACTAGAATTAACGAGTGCGCGATATTGTGATACTCGGCTCGACCGGTTCTATCGGAGTTCAGGCATTAGAAATCGTCGCCGCTAACCCTGAAACTTTTAGAGTTGTTGGGTTAAGTGCCGGCCGAAAAAATCCAGATTTATTAATGCAGCAGGCTAAGAAATTTGGTGTGCCAATTGTTGGCACTATGGCACCAGCTGCTGAGACTGCCGGCGTAAAAATAATTGAGGGTGCCAATTCTTCAAATGAAATTGCGGCGCTGCCTTGTGACATTGTGTTAAATGGCATCACCGGTGCAATTGGATTAGGTCCAACACTTTCGGCATTAAAAGCCGGTAACAAAGTGGCTCTGGCAAATAAAGAGTCATTGGTTGCCGGCGGAGATTTAGTCACAGATTTGGTCAAGCAATTAAATGCGAAAAATGGCGGTAATTATTTACTGCCAGTTGATTCTGAACACTCTGCAATTTTTCAAGCGATGCTTGCAGGCAGAAGAGAAGATGTTAAAAAGGTGATTCTCACCGCAAGTGGTGGTCCATTTAGAGAACAAAAAGATTTAG
>CAXBQO010000084.1:0-4622 GCA_963977945.1 uncultured bacterium | reverse complement strand
GTCTCAATCGACTTCAAAGTCGAATCAAGTTGCGCTAACTCTTTTTGATAATCACGTGCCACGGAGAAAGGGTAATGGCAAAAATTATCGGTACGGCGAAGTCACCCCGACCGTTGCGCGAATAGTCATTTCATTGCTTAAAACTGAGTCCTGATTCTTACTTTTATTTTCTCTGATTGTGGAATTTTTACTTTGACTACTTGATTGACTTTGAAATGCACTTATTAATGGAATAGAAATCGGCATTGCTGCCGAAATTTCTACTTGTGTTTCTAAAAAATATCCATCACATCTGAAATTATTTATTGAAATAGCTTTGCCTTTAACTGAACTAGATTGAATTTTTCGATAGAAATCCACCCGCGCAATATCGCAATTTATTGGAACTTTTTTGTTATTTTGGAATCGATTTAGCCCTAGGTAATAGGAAAGTGAATCTAGATGCTGACTACTAGAAGATAAAGCCGCTTCAGTAGTCGCAATTAATTCCCGCTTAGCAGAGTACACGCTCACTAAGTTCATGCAGATAAATGTAAGTGAAAACAGGATTAAGAAAATTGCCAGATTAAAAATCAAAAGTGAACCCGGGACATTTGGTTTCATTAATTTTAGATTATTTAATCTGGGATAATTTATTTTTAGCCTATTAAATTTTGGATTACTTAATTTTAAGTCGATCAATTTTGGTTTCGCCACATGTCTACATATGAAATTGCGCTTGTCACGACATTTCCACTTTCATTCATTATTTTGACCCGAACCCATGAATTACTTGTAAGGCACGGAATTCTTTGGCACTCAATCTCAAATCTAACTTTCGGATTTTGATCTCTCGATTGAGTTCCGTTTCTCATTGCTAGAAATCCGGCTTGATAAGCCTGTTCCACCCTTTTGTATGCCATCTCATCAGTTTCGCTAGTTACAAATACTCTTACCAGTTGTCTTGCAAGATTAAGTGAATCGGTAATTTCAGTAGATTTTAGAAAAACTTTTAAATTTAAACTCAAAATAATTGCAAATAATGGCAGTCCAAATATAAGAAACTCAACCGTTGCTGAGGCTTGAAATGTTTTTTTCAAAACCAAAAAATTTATCTAAGAATTTTCATCGTAAGTAAAACTTGAACTCTTAATCCATAATCGCCTAATTACCCGCTTTAGTATTGGTACCTCTTCTAAACCTTGAGAAATTAAAATTTTTCCACCACCTATTAATTCATACGATGATTGGTTGCCGAGCAGATTATTGGAATCTGAATCAATTTGTTCTGAAAATAATCCAGCTTTATTCACCGCCGATTGCTGGCTAAATGTTGAACGTAGCGTTGCGTAATTTATTATCACAAGTTGAAAAGCAAAGGCGAAAATAATTAGCAGTGGAATCAACACCAAAATTGATTCGGCACTCCCTTTCATTTTTTTCTTATTTCTCGTTTTTCTCGTTTTGCCCGTTTTTCTCGTTTTGCCCGTTTTTCTCGTTTTGCCCGTTTTTCTCGTTTTTCTCGTTTTTCTCGTTTTTCTCGTTTTTCTCATTAAATTCATCTGATTGTTCCCATGGAATCAAGTGAGTCTTTAAGGATGGCCGATAAGCGCGGTGCTGCGATTGACCAGATGCCGGTAACAAGTGCAGTCGTCATTAAGACCACCAATATCCAGCCCGGAACATCACCTTTTACTCGGCGGGTGAATAAACCATTCTTGTGAAATTTTTTTCTTAACTTATTTTTAAAAATAGTCATGCCAATTTGAAATTGTGTAAATAATTGCGTCAACAATAAATTGAGAATTTTCATTTGATGAAGGTAGAACAGAAAATATGATTATTTAACGAGCAAAATTACTCTTGTTGAAAAATCCAATTGTGGAATCTAAATGCAATCTAATTACTTAAAATCCAAAATTTCCCAATTGATAAATAGAAGGCCAAATTACAAACAATATGGAAATTGGCATCAAAAGGAATACCACCGGGAGCAATAGCAATAACTCCCTACGGCCAGCGATCTTAAGTAAGTGAGCATGATTTTTACTTTGCATTGCACGAATCTGATTTTGTAAGACATCGATTAGAGGTGCACCGCGATCTATTGCGTTTTGTATAGAAAGTGCCATTCGATTAAGTGAATCACTCTTCGCTTCTCTGGCAATCAGTCTCAAGATTTTCACGATTTCCACATTATTAAAGTTTCGAGAAAATGCTTTATTTAGAGTTTGGGCTATCACTCCCTCGGCCCGCTCGGCCGCCAACTTCACTGAATTTATCGGAGTCTCGCCAGCTGAAATCAAAACTATAGCAACCTGCATCAAGGCTACTAATTCATAATTGAGATTATTCTGTTTAGATTTTTTTCCTGAAGCGCTAATCAAATTTATCTTTAAAAATCTAAATTCTGCGGGAATCGATTTGACTCCGAGTGTTTCGGTATAAATCATCCAAATTGCAAATATGAATGTCACAAAAAGAAGCAATAACAAAATTGAAGAGGTAATCACTTTAATTCCGCAGCTACTTTTAAGAACACACGATTAGGTTTGGGCAACTTTGCGATTTGTTCGATAATTACATAAGAAATCAAGGAAAGTACTGCTGCGACAATCAGAATTAGATGACCGGTTGAATTTGCAAATGCGGCGCGGGAATTACCTTGAAAATTAAGAATGGCGAAAATTACCCAAGGGGAAATTGTTGCTAATGCCGCAGAATTTTTTACCCAACCAAATCGCGCTTGAATTTCAGAATTAAGCTCTAATTCTCGAGAAATTGCCTCGGCTAAATTGCGCAGTAGTTTGATTGTGTCGTTTCCCCCAAACCTAAGTGAAAACAACATGATTTCGATTACCTGATCGCAAATGCCATCGGCAATACCAGCTTTCATTTTTAAAAGTGATTTTTCCAAGTTATTTTCAACCTGCATCATCACTAAAAATTCCCGAAACGCTTTAAATTTTGGGTATTGCTGACAAACATTTATCCAAGTTTCCTGAATAGATACACCGGCAATTAGCCCAGAGATAATTGACTCGATAATTTCGGGCCAAAGATTGGCTAATTTTTCACTCTCGCGTTTGGGTTTTGTGTTACTGATGAAAAGTAATAATGCGCTTAAAGCTATAAATACTATTAGGAAATTAAACATCAACCTGCCTGAATTTTAGAAAGAAATAATTTCCAGTTAGCATCATCGACATTCCAAGAGTTATTAAGCGAATTAAATTGAACCAATTTCGCCATTTCGATTTGATCGGACTCTATTCTTCCGGTTATAAAAAATATTTCTTTTAACTTTCTGGCACCGCTGGGTAATTGCACTAAGTGAATTACTAAATCGATAGTGGCAGCGATTGTTCTATTTATAAATGAATGAGCAATATTTTCACCGGCAAGTAAGGGCAAGGTCTGCAATTTTGCTATCGCAGATTTGGCAGAATTAGCATGAATTGTTCCCATGCCGGGCAATCCAGAATTTAGTGCGATTAATAAATCAAGTGCTTCAGCTTCTCTTACCTCACCAATAACTAATCGGTTGGGGCGCATTCGCAACGATTCTTTTACCAATCTGCGCATTGAAATTTCGCCATTTCCTTCTAGATTTGCCGGACGAGTTTGCAACGCAACGTGATCTGCCAAATTCGGATTCAATTCAAAAACTTCTTCAATTGTGATTAAACGTTCTCTGGCAGGAATTTCATTAATTAATGCATTTAAGAATGTAGTTTTGCCAGCTTGAGTTGCACCAGAAACTAAGACATTTGCCTGCGCCAAAATCGAATCTTGAATTAATATGGCAAGTTGTTCATTAATAGTTTCTTTTGCCACCAAATCAGAAAGTTGAGAGTTATTGATTAGGTGCTTTCTAATATTTACCGACCAATGTTTAGCTGTTATTTCAGGAATTGCAGCATGCAGACGACTTCCGTCGGGTAAGCGCGCATCTACTAAAGGTGAGCTGGTATCTAATCTTCGCCCGCTCCAGTTAAGTAATCGTTCAACTAGATTTCGAACATCGACACTGGTCATCACAATCTTTGCTAATTCAGTTTTTCCATCTCGAGCAAAAAAGATGCGGGCTGGATTATTGATCCAGATTTCCTCAACTGTTGGATCAGAGATCAAATCACTTAATGCGCCAAATCTGTGCCGGTGTTGATCTAGTTTTTCCTCATTATCTATATTCGCAATCTGAGAGTTATGAATGTTTGATAACTGCATTTTGCAGATGTTATTGAGGTATCAAGGCAATTTAATCGGATACGCAAGTTTGAATGGGGAAAACTTGAACTGTGTAAATTAAATTTGAGGCTACTCAGAAAATTTGATGGTGATAAGAAAATTTGAAATTAGTCAGAAAAATAGGTGCGATCAATGGTAAGTAAATACTCAAGAAACCCTTCGCCATTGTAGAAAATATTAGATATTTTCAGAGAATTTGATTTTTCTAAATTCATATCAGATATAACTTTTAACCCCTTAGTTTGAATTCTCTCCACGATTTTTGAGGTGTTATTTAGTTCTGTTGTCTTTTGCTGTGATACTGAATGATTAAAAGATTTAGTGGAATGTGAAGATTGAGAAGATTCCGAATATTGTGAAGATGAATTTTGAAAGGGTTGCGAAGATTCCTG
>CAXBQO010000083.1:0-4652 GCA_963977945.1 uncultured bacterium | reverse complement strand
AGTATCAAGTTTTAACTGCGCAAGAGCGCACCGATATGTTGAAGACCGCGCTCGCTGCCGCACCTTCTGGTTTCAATATTGTTCCCGGAGTTGCTGCCTATGGCGCAGCCGAGTCGCGTCGTTGGACAGAGCAAGCGGTTGAAATGGGTGCGAAGTGCGTAATGCTGTTGCCACCAACTGCATACCGCGCAAATGAAGAGGAAATAATTGCGCACTATAAAGAGGTAAATAAAGTTGGCGTTCCAATAATTGCTTACAACAATCCATTTGATACGAAAGTTGATTTGACTCCGCAATTGCTGGGCAGAATTTCAGATGCGGCTGAAAATGTGGTTGCGGTAAAAGAATTTTCAGGTGATGTGCGTCGAGTTTGGCAGATTCATCATTACGCACCACGCATTGAAGTTATGGTTGGTGCTGATGATGTCTTGTTAGAACTCTCAACTGGTGGAGTTTGTGGCTGGATTGCCGGTTTCCCAAATGCGTTACCAAAAGAGTCAGTTGAGTTATATAACTTATGTGTTAGCGGTAAATATTCTGAAGCAAAATCAATTTATGCAGCTGTGCATAATCTATTTAATTGGGATTCACGTAAAGAATTTATTCAAGCCATCAAATTAACTATGGATGCGGTCGGCAGATATGGTGGTCCAACTCGCCTACCTCGATTGCCATTACCACCAGCAGATTTAGCGCAATGTAAAAAAGATATTGAGCAAGCGCTTAACTTTTATAAATCCCGAAATTAGTTGCAGCAGTTCACTATGCGTAAACCTATTCGACAAGTTACCACCGTTGAATCTCATACTGAAGGTATGCCTGCTCGCGTTGTGATTGATGGCATTGGCGAAATCCCTGGCGCCACAATGTTTGATAAACGTTTACATTTCATGGAAAAAATGGATCACTTACGTCAGTGGTTGATGTATGAACCACGTGGACACAGCGCAATGTCTGGTGCAATTTTGCAAAAGCCAACCCGCAGCGATGCTGATTGGGGTGTGGTTTACATTGAAGTTTCCGGGTGTTTACCAATGTGTGGACACGGAACAATCGGAGTCGCCACAGTATTAGTAGAAAAAGGTTTGGTAAAAGTTAGTGAACCAATTACAACTGTAAGACTTGATACGCCTGCTGGATTAGTTGTGGTTGATGTTCAAGTTAAAAATGGTAAAGCTGAAAAAGTTACGCTGACAAATGTGCCATCTTTTTCATACCAACTAGATCAAACTGTTGAAGTTCCTGGATTTGGCAAAATTAAATATGACATGGCTTTTGGCGGAAATTTCTATGCAATTATTCCTATTGATCGAGTTGGCATTGAATTTAAACGAGAAAATGGCCAAAAAATATTGAATGCTGGCCTCGCGATATCAGATGCGATTAACGAACAAAATCGACCGATTCACCCGGAAAATCCAAAGATTGCAGTTTGTCATCACATAGATTTCATTACCCCGGGAGAAAACAAATTACATTGGAAAAATGCAATGGCTATTCACCCTGGTTGGTTTGATCGCTCACCATGCGGAACTGGAACAAGTGCAAGGCTGGCGCAAATGTTTGCTCGAGGAGAATTTAAAAAAGATGATGTCTTGATAAATGAATCTTGGATTGGTTCAAAATTTGAGGGAAGAATTAAATCTGAAACTAAAGTCGGGCAATATTCGGCAATTGTGCCAACGGTAACCGGCCGCGCTTGGGTTATGGGTGAAGCGACTTGGACTTTAGATGAAGCAGATCCGTTCCCCAGCGGATTTATCGTTTAAATTAAAACTATCGCCAGCATTATTAGCGGCGTTAACATAAATATTTGGGCTAGACCGTGAAGTGTGTCAACAATATATTTTGGACCATATCTTCGGTGAGTTAAAGATCCAAGTACTGTAAGAATTACAGGATATGTTGAAATAGCGCCAGATAATTTGGTACCAAGTTCATTAGCAAGCCAAGTTAAAACAATAATAAAAAGCGCGGCTAAAAATAATCTCAGCGGAAGTTCCCATTGCGGTGGTGCTGGTTTATCAAGCGGTTTTTCATATTTTGGCCAAAACTTTAAAGCCAGTAACCACAAAACAATTAAAGTTAAAGTTACTTGCCAATTGTTAAATGGAATTAGTTGGCAAATGTAACCGCTAGTTACAACAGCCAATGAGGCAGAAATAATTGCTGCCAACCAATTAAGGCGCAGAGCAAATTGAGCATATGAGTAGGCAAAAATAATTAAAGATATTTGCCCAACCATCACGCCGTGCGCCGCTAATTTGGCAAATGTGCCACCTTCTTGCAGCGCTACGATTATTAAAAACGGACCGGTGGTTAATGGCAAACCAATAAAGAACCCACCAGCTTTTGCGCCAAATCTTTTTTGCAAAATTGAAATCACCCAAATAAAAAACGGCGCTAAAAAAACTTTTAATAAAGCCAGTGTCATATTTTTTCTATTCTCTGAGCGAGCGCACCATCAACGAAAGCGTGAATTTTTGTACCTTCGGCTAAATATTCCTCGGAAATTATTTCGCCGCGTTCATGCACCTGTGAAACCAAATCTCCACGAGAAAATGGAATCAACACTTTTATTTCAACCCGAGGTTTAGGAAGGGCTGCTTCAATTGCTTTTACTAACGTTTCTATTCCATAACCAGTACGAGCTGAAATTGCATAAGCATTACTTTCTTTTCGAAGTAATTGCATCAACATTTCTGGCGGTGTTACATCAGATTTATTTATGGCAATTATTTCGGTGATTTCACTGCCACCGATGTCATCTATAACTTCACGCACTGCGCGAATCTGCTCAAACGGATCAGGGTGCGAGCCATCGACTACATGCACAATCAAATCAGCCTCAGAAACCTCTTCTAAGGTTGATTTAAAGGCATCAATTAATTGGTGCGGTAGATGTCTAACAAAACCCACTGTGTCTACCAATGTGTATGTGCGACCATCACCAGTTTCAGTTTTGCGCACCGTTGGATCAAGGGTGGCAAACAATGCGTTTTCAACTAAGACGCCGGCGTTTGTTAAACGATTTAATAGCGAAGATTTTCCGGCATTTGTATAACCTGCAATTGCAACTGATGGAATATTGTTTTTTCTGCGCTCGCGTCGTTTTGTATCTCGAGCAATTTTCATCTCTTTAATTTCCCGACGTAGTTTTGCAATTTTGTCATTGATGCGCCGACGATCAGTTTCGATTTTGGTTTCACCAGGACCTCTGCCCCCGATTCCACCCATTTGCCGTGACATCGCATCGCCCCAACCACGAAGTCTTGGCAACATATATGCCATCTGTGCTAATTCCACTTGAGCTTTACCTTCGCGAGATTTTGCGTGTTGGGCAAAAATATCGAGAATCAAAGCGGTGCGATCAATAACTTTTACTTTTACTTTTTGTTCCAGAGTGCGCAGTTGGGCAGGTGATAACTCGCCATCACAAATAACTGTGTCGGCATTATTTGCCACCACGGATTCTCGAACCTCTTTTACTTTTCCTGAACCAATATAAGTTGCTGGGTCCGGTTTATCTCGGCGTTGAATTAATCCATCTAAAACTTCTGATCCGGCCGTCTCTGCTAATGCCGCTAACTCTTTTAATGAATTGTCAGCATCTTGCGCGCTGCCTTCGGTCCAAACTCCTACGAGTACAACTTTCTCAAGTCTGAGTTGGCGATATTCGGCATCTGAAATATCTTGTAATTCAGTTGAAAGTCCGGCAACACGACGCAACGCTCTGCGATCTTGTAAATCTTGTTGGCCAGCTTCATCAAATTCATCAGATTCAAACTCGGCAATTGCCCGAGCGTTTTCATTTATTACTTTAGAAAAATCTAATTCCGAATCAGATTCTTGGTTCACAAAAATTGATCCAGTTCTACCTCTTTCACCAATACTGCAGGTCCTATTAGTGTGGCATTGCTATGTGGGTCAATATCTACAAATAACCTGCCACCGGGAGGATTTATCTGCCATTTAATTGGCAATTGTTTTGATTTAAAAATAGTGGCGGCGAGTGCGACTGCACAGGTACCAGTGCCGCAAGATTTAGTTTCGCCAACTCCGCGCTCATAAACTCGCATCGAGATTGAATCTGAATCAAACTTTATAAACTCAACATTTACACCATCTGGATACGCTGAATCTGGTGAAACTTGCGGCGCACTCTTTAAATCACCGATTTCAGATAAATCATTAACTACAACGACTGCATGCGGATTTCCCACTGAAATATTTAGGCCTAAATAACTTTGGCCATTTACCTTTACCGTTATTTCACCCGGTATAAGTTCGACTTTTCCCATATTTACAGAGATATCTTCACTCTCTGGCGCCGCTAAATACTTCGTACCAGCACGGGTATTGATTGAAAAAATTCCGGCGGGTTGTAATTTATGTGAGATTAAATAGCGTGCCATAACGCGAATTCCGTTGCCACACATTTCAGCTACCGAACCATCTGCATTTCGATAATCCATAAACCATTTGCCATCGGTTTTAGCGATTCGAATTAATCCATCTGCTCCGATTCCAGTTTTTCGATTACAGATATTTCTCACTTGTTCTGGGGTAATTTTTTGATTATTTTCTAGATCTGGCACCAATACAAAATCATTTAACGTCCCATGTCCATAAGTGCCAATTAATTTAGCCAT
>CAXBQO010000082.1:0-4865 GCA_963977945.1 uncultured bacterium | reverse complement strand
GTAGATGCATATGCGGCAGACATTTTTACCTCTTTAAGTGGCAGGTAAGAGCCTTCATATTGAACTTCCCGCATTGATGGATCAAACCAAAAAGTTAAAAATGTGCCAGATAGCAACAAAATTATGAATGAGTAAAGTGCAACCTCACCCAACATAAATGACCAGTGGTCAGGGAAAACTTTGTTTAGATTTTTCTTTAACCATTTAGCAGCGCCAGTGCGCTCGTCGACATAATTTGCGACGTTGCCAGCAATACGTTCACGAGCGGTCATGATGAACGCTCCCAGAAGCTTGGTCCGACCGCTTCAGTAAATGGTTGTTTTGCAATTAAATATCCTTCGCTATCTACAGTAATAGCCAATTGTGGCAAAGGTCTGGCCGCGGGGCCAAAGATAACTTTGGCGGCTCGGGTGACATCAAAAGTTGATTGATGGCATGGGCAAAGTAAGTGCTTAGTTTGTTGTTCATACAAAGCGACCGCACAACCCATGTGTGAGCAGATCTTGGAAAAAGCGATGATGCCTTGGTGGGTCCAACTTAAGCGTTCGGCATCTAATTGAAACTCTTCTGGCCGCAAGCGGATTAAAAGCACCGCATCTTTGCCTATATCTGAAAGTTGGCGAGTCTTTCCAGGAGCAAGTTCTGGCAATACTTGTGCGACCGCGCCAACTTCTAAATCAGCAGCTTTAATTTTGCGATCACCTGGGTCAGTTACTAAATAAGTGCCCTGTGCCCAACTGGTTTTTTCCAAACTATTTTTTGGTAGTGGACCTAAATCTCGAAGCAACAAAATCGGCGAAACACCAACTAAACCAAGTGCCAATGCAAGTGTGCGCTTAATTAAAGGTCGACGTGCTATTCCGGTTTCAGCTGCACGTTCTCTTACAGTTTCTACAAATGCGTTGCGATCGTCATCTTTCGAGCGCATTGGTTTTCGCTCATCTATTTCTTCATGATCTGGCATAAGAGTTTTGGCCCATTGAACCGCACCAGCTCCAATAAAGAAGAGCGCCATTGCTAAACCTAAACCTAATAACAATTGATGTGCATTTTGTTCACCAATTATTGGTAAGAAAATAAACGTATCCGTCGGAATAAATACATAAGAATAAATAACTAAGAGTGTTCCAACTACTGACAGTAGGAAAAGAATTGCTACTTGTTGCTCAGCCCGCTTTGCAGCCTTTTGATCAATATCGGATTTGCGATATTTATGTGCTGGTACGCCCGGGTCAGATAAAGGTGCTAATGAAGCGCCGGAGTTTTCAGAATTATTGTGAGTCACAATTTATTTCGCTTTCGATGTTAACCATACAGCGATACCAATCAGTAAACCAAGACCGAATGTCCATGCCAAAAGTCCTTCAGTTACTGGACCAACACGGCCAAGAGTCGCTCCACCTAAATTCTTTTCCTTTTCTGCCGCTTTAATCCATTTAATAATTGATAATTTTTCCGCCGGAGTAAGAGTTTTGTCTGAAAATACTGGCATCGATTGTGGACCAGTAACCATTGCCTCATAAATATGTTTTGGTTCAACGCCCATCAAAGTTGGAGCGTATTTTCCTTGAGTGAGTGCGCCACCTTGTCCGGCAAAGTTATGACACATTGCGCAATTGGTACGGAAAAGTTCGCCACCTTCAGCAATATTTCCATCGCGTTCCCAAGCTAATTCCTCATTAGTTATTGCTGCAGGACCAGGTGCCAGAGATGCAACATATGCTGCCAATGCAGCGACTTGTTCATCTTTATAAACCGGTTTCTTGCGCATTGCTTGTTGACTCATGTCAGCCATTGGCATGCGACCGGTTCCAACTTGAAAATCAACTGATGCTGCGCCGACTCCTATAAGCGAAGGAGCAAGACCGCCACCTTCTGCGTTTAATCCATGGCACGAAGAGCAACCTGCCAAAAATAATTTTTGACCTTCTGCAATGAGTGCTGAAGTTTCCTGTTGTGAATTTGAGTTTGTAGTTGCTGCAGTTGCTACTGAGAAAGTAAACCCGAGTGAACTTAATGCCACCAAAAGTAAAACTGGCGTAGCAAATTTGTGACGCCTAAATCTGGAAATAAATTTCATAAATTTATTTGATCAAGTAAATCGCGGAAAATAAAGCGATCCAGACAATATCTACGAAATGCCAATAGTAAGAGACCACGATTGCTGAAGTTGCTTGCTTGTGCGTAAATTTTGGAGCTTTGAATATTCTCACCATTAAAATCAAAAATGCAATTAAGCCACCAGTTACGTGTAATCCGTGGAAACCCGTGGTGATGTAAAAAACCGATCCGTACGGTCTAGATGAAAAAGAAATTCCCTCGGACACTAAAGCGGCGTACTCATAAATTTGCCCACCGATAAAAAATGCACCCATTAAAAATGTAAGCGCAAACCATTCCCGCAAACCCCAAGTACTTATTTGCCAAAGTTTTCCGGTTCGTCGCTCTTGAAATCTTTCTGCCGCAAATACTCCAAATTGACAGGTGACTGAGGATAAAACCAGCACAGTGGTATTAATTGCAGCAAATGGAATATTTAAAATTTCAGTTGACTCTAGCCAAACTTTTGGGCCTTGAACTGCGCGGGTAGTGAAGTACATTGCAAATAGAGCGGCAAAAAACATTAACTCTGATGAAAGCCAAACGATTGTTCCGACCGCGACCAGGTTTGGTCTATTAGGACGACTTGGCATTGAAGTTGGTGTTGAAGTGGCGGTGTACAAACTCACACGGACATTATCTCGGAATCGAGCATCACCTTCTCGACCTAATTAAATGCTTGGCTGGTGAAACCCGTCACCCAGATAAGATGACGATATGAATTCTGCGGAAAACAACGGGAAAAACCAATATCAGCCGACGATTTTGGTCTACTCCGATGACTCAACTGTCAGGCGTTCAATCGTGAGTGCGTTGGGTAAAAAAGTATCCGCAGATTTGCCGGCTCATCGCATTGTTGAAATTGCTACCGGTGCCGCACTTTGGTTGTACCTAGATTCTAAAAAGACTGTTGATTTATTTATTTTAGATGGCGAGGCAGTGCCAGAAGGCGGAATGGGAATCGCCAGACAATTAAAGGATGAAGTTTTTAATTGCCCACCGGTTTTATTAGTGATCGGGCGAGAGCAAGACAATTGGCTAGCGGCTTGGTCACGGGCGGAGGAGACAACTATTCACCCGATTGATCCATTCACGTTAGCAAAAAAAGTTGCCAAGCTTTTAAGTTCTCAATTACAAATTTCTGCAAATTAATTGGTTCTGAATCAATTTTAAAAACTTAGCCTTATGTCACAAATTTCTTGGGATTTAATTAATTCCAATTTACTGGAAAAAAAAGATCTTTCCGACTCTGAAGTTACTTGGGCAATGTCTCAAATTCTTCAAGGGGTGGCGACAAATGAACAAATTAAAGGTTTCCTAATAGGTCTTAAAAATAAAGGTGAAACTGCAGCCGAAGTAAACGCCTTGGTTAATCAGATGTACGCCTTTGCTGGTGATATTTCAATTGCAGATCGATGTGTTGATTCAGTTGGCACCGGGGGAGATGGCGCATCGACAATCAATATTTCAACGATGGCAGCAATCGTCACAACTGCAGCAGGTGGCAGAGTGGTTAAACATGGAAACCGAGCTGCAACTTCAAAATCTGGATCAGCGGATTTACTTGAAGCATTTGGAATCAAGATAGATTTAAATGGAACGCAGGTTGCAGATTGCGTTAACAAAATAGGGATTGGATTTTGTTTTGCCCCAGTATTTCATCCCGCGATGAAAAATGCGGCGGTGGCGCGTAAGGAATTAGGAGTGCCAACCGTTTTTAATGTTTTAGGGCCGCTTGCTAATCCAGCAAAGCCAAAAGCGGTTGCAATTGGTGTGGCAAATCTAAAATTTTTGAATGTGATGGCAAAAGTTTTGGCAGACCGTGGCAACGAAGGTTTTGTTTTCAGAGGAGATGATGGTTTAGATGAACTTTCTATCTCAACCACATCAACAGTTATACAAATTAATGATGGAAAAATGAAAAGTGAAACTTTGGATCCATCAGAGCTTGGAATAATGCCATCGCCGATTAGTGAATTAAAAGGTGGGGATGCAAAAGAAAATGCTCGCCTGGCACTTGAAGTTTTCTCTGGAAAACAAGGCGCGATGCGCGATGCAACATTATTAAACGCTGCAGCTGCAATTGCAGCCTTTAAAGCTGATTTTCATTTAGGAATATTGCAGCAGTTTGCAAACGCTATGGTGCTTGCAAAACAGGCAATTGATTCTGGCGCCGCCACGCTTTTAGTTGAAAGCTGGCGTAGTGTGTCGAACAGCGCCTGATCCGTTGACCGGCAGAGTCCACTCAGAGGAAATTTCTAGAATTTCAAATTGATCACTGAATAAGTACGAAAGCAGTCTTTCGCTCTCTTCATATGTTGCGGCAGGTAATAACGAATCATTTGCTTGAATTACTTCAGAACTTTGTTTAAGAGATTGAACCACATCAAAAAGCGTCATTGGATTTGCAATAGCAGAACCAACTAAACGGCCTTGCTTTATATGAATAATTTCAATCTCGTTTTCAACCGACTTAGAAATCAGAATTTCAGATATCTTCACGAAATTAATCAGATTTTGAGCCCGATCTGCCGCGATCAGAAATGAATGTAATCGCACTTTTATTGCAGCGGCTTCTTCAAATCTTTCGGCAGTTGCAAGTCCTGCCATTTTTTCGCTAAGCAAATTGGAAACTGGATGAGAGTTTATAGAGATGTACTCAATCGCTTTTTTCACATGAGTTTCATAATTTGATTCATTTTCTTTGCCAATACAGGCGCCACCACATTTATTCATATCAAATAACGCACATGCAGATTTTGATT
>CAXBQO010000081.1:0-4903 GCA_963977945.1 uncultured bacterium | reverse complement strand
CAGCATCTTGTGCACCTTGCCATGCTGATGCGTTGAAGGACTTATCGTCCACACCACCAGTATCAAGTGCCAAACATGCTTTCAACTTTGGCGCACTGCTCTTTGAAGAGCAACCCGCAATCAATGTCAATGAAAGCGCTACTGCTCCCACTGCTAGTACTTTTTTAGAGATTTTCATTTTCCTCCTGGAGTGAATAAATCAGACAAACAAAATTAGCTGTCGAAAACCAACCTATGAATTTGTTTGCGTTGAGCGCACCCTATAACGGAATATGAATTACATACTCCCTAAACACTCATTCTGATGGGTTCTAGATTTATAAAGATTTAGCAAACTCTAAAGCGAAAGTTGAAGGTGGATTAAGGTTGTAAATTGATTTTTCCCGCACGTACAGCGCTGGTGATTGTGGATAAACGGGCAGAATTTGTAATCGCCCCCACATATTCAATTTGGAGACCACCATTTTTTAGGTTGTACCTGCGGCCATAGACACCTGGGGAACCTGGCAATACATCTTTCATACTTCGATCTTGATAGGTAGCAGTAATAATTTCTTCCACCGCAATATCTGTTCGTTTTTTGATGGTGAGATATCTAACGGAATTTTGATTAGATCCGGCAATATTCCAAAAAAATTGATCGGGCAGAATTCCAGAAACTCTAACTTTTGTAGCTGTTGAGTTGAGTGAATCATTAAAACTTTGAACTACTTTCACTACTTGATCATCACTATCCCAAGTAGAAAATATTTGATCTACATTTGATTTTAAAAGTTCACCAATTGCAGTTTTTACATCATCGCTATTTTTTGCAACTACTTGGATATTTGACTTTGCGTAAGTAGCACCCTTTGTAAATAGCGCTAAATCACTCTTTGTAAATGTGTTTTTACTTTCGGAAAAGAAGCCAACTTTCCCACTTTTTGAAGCCAGCGCAAGTGCTGCCCCAGCGACAAATACCCCTTCATTTCTGGCAAAAGAAAGCGCGGTGACATTTGCCAGTGGAACTTGTTCACTATCAATAATTGCAAATTGAGTCTTTGGAAACTCCATACCGATTTGATTTACCGCTGGCGCAAATCCAGCACCAACACAAATAATTAATTGATACCCATTCTTAGCCAAAAATCTAACCCGAGTGAAGCGATCACCTGCGGTGTTTGGATCAAATATCTGCTCTTTCAAATCAAATGCGGAAATTTGTAATTTCGTCATTACTCTCTTTAACCCAATATAAGTCAAATCATTTATTCCGGCATCGCCTTTGCCACCGCTGTCATAAACAATTGCGATTTTTGGTTTTACATCAGCATTCGCATTTGTAATTGGAACAATTCCAATTAAAGCTGTTGCAGCAAAAAAATTTAGTAAAAATTTAAATTTAAGGTTAGCCATTTTGGACTAGGCCAAGAGA
Source organism: uncultured bacterium (assembly GCA_963977945.1). Taxonomy (GTDB): domain Bacteria; phylum Actinomycetota; class Actinomycetes; order Nanopelagicales; family Nanopelagicaceae; genus CALMJB01. Next base: position 3,489 of record CAXBQO010000081.1, on the reverse strand, counting down.
TCGATAAACATCTGACAAAGTTTTATTTGCAACCGCGTTTGCTTTGTCTGCGCCCGATTTTAAAATCTTAACTAGTTCGCCCTTATCAGTAAGAAGTTGGTTAGTACGCTCTCTGATTGGATTAAAAGTTTCGATTACCACTTGGGCAACTTGCGTTTTGAAATCACCGTAACCTTTGCCAGCAAACTCATTCTCAACTTCGGCAATAGTTTTGTTGGTCAACGCCGAATAAATCGAAATTAGATTTGAAATTCCAGCTTTGTCAGCCGCAATCTTAATTTCTTTACCGGTGTCGGTAACTGCGCTCTTAAACTTTTTCATAATTGAATCTGCCGGTTCGAGTAATTCAATTACTCCAGCCATTGAATTAGCAGATTTGCTCATCTTTGCATTTGGATCTTGTAAATCATTTATTTTGGCCAGCGACTTAATTATGTGCGCTTGTGGAATCTTGAAAACTGGTGCGTAAGTATTGTTAAAACGTTGACCTAAATCGCGAGTTAATTCAATGTGCTGACGTTGATCTTCACCTACTGGAACAAATTCGGCTTGATACAACAAAATATCGGCCGCTTGCAAAATTGGATAAGTGAAAAGTCCAACCACGGTTCGATCAGAGCCAGCTTTTTGAGATTTATCTTTAAATTGTGTCATTCGACTTGCTTCACCAAATCCGGTGATGCATTCCATTACCCAAGCTAATTGATTGTGCGCTGGCACATGAGATTGCACAAACAATGTTGATTTATTTGGATCAATTCCAAGTGCTATCAATTGTGCTGCTGAAGCAAGCGTGCGTTGATTAAATAATTTTGGATCGGTCTCAACTGTTAATGCATGCAAATCAACTACACAATAAAAAGCGTCGTGATCATCTTGCAATTGCACCCATTGTTTTAATGCACCTAAATAATTTCCAAGATGAAAAGAGTCATGAGTTGGCTGTATGCCAGATAAGACTCGGGAATTTGAAGTCTTACTCATTTATATTTCTCACTTTCATTTTTGTTTTACTTGCGGGAATTACTTTCTTGAATGATTCGAACCTGCCCTACTCGTTTTCCAACCATATCCACCACCGTGAACCTAATCCCATTCAACCTAACGATGTCTTGAGTTTTCGGAATTCTGCCTAGGTAATGCATGAGAAATCCGCTTAAAGTCTCGTATGGGCCTTCCGGAACTACGATATTTGAGCTCTCGGACAAATCCGAGATCGATATCAATCCATCTGCAAAAATTTCACCGTTAGTTTTTGATAGCTCATTTGCAACATCACCATTTGCAGTATCAGTTGGCAGGTCATACTCATCATGTATTTCTCCGATAAAACTTTCCACCAAATTTTCCAAAGTCACGATGCCATCTGTACCGCCATATTCATCTAACACAATTGCTATGTGCTGACGTTTTGATCGCATTTCAGTTAGCGCAGGTAGAACCCCTTTACTACCAGGTAAAAATAAAACATTGCGAACTAATTCCAAGATTGAATCTGAACTGCCATCAAGAGATGGATTAATCAAATCCCGAACATGTATAAAACCAATTACCTCATCACTGGTACCACGAATAACTGGAAATCTAGAGTGACCAAGTTTTACTGCCAGTTCTCTTGCCTCATTAATTGAAAGACCAGAATCTAAGAAATCTACTTCAGTGCGCGGAACCATCACCTCTTTTACCGACAAGTCACCGGCGTTAAAGACCTCTTCTACTATGTCGCGCTCTTCTTCTGACAATTGCGAATGTCCAGAAACCAAATCTAAGATTTCTGCTTCTGAGACCTCGCTGCGTTTACTTTTTTCAGATACTCCAAATAAGCGAATTATTAGATCAGTAGATTTAGAGAGCAGCCAAATAATTGGTCGTAAAAATTTGGCGATTTTGTCAATTGTGCCAGCGGAGTAAAGCGAAATAGTTTCAGCTTTATATAACGCTAACCGTTTTGGAACAAGTTCTCCGATAACTAATGAAACATAAGCAATTATCAAAGTGAGCAAAATTAATGAGACGTTACTACTTACATCTTTGGACCAACCAAGTTCTTCAAACTTAGGAATCAGATAACGACCTAGTTTTTCAGCCCCAACCGCGGCTGATAAAAATCCACAAACCGTTACACCGACTTGAGCGGCGGCTAAGAATCGATTTGGATTTTTAGTAAGCGCTGCAACTTTTGCACCACGTTTTCCGCGGGTAGCAATTTGTTTGATTTGCGATTCGCGCAAAGTAATTAGTGCGATTTCAGCTACGACAAAGAGGCTGCCGATTCCGATTAGCAATAAGACCAGCCCAATGTCCTTTGCCACTTCGGGCCAGTTACTCATAGAGGCTTAAGAATATCGGAGCCTTAAAATCCAACTTAAAATTGCGGTTATCTCAGTAAATATGCCGTAATAACTTTCACTATCTCAATCTCTGTCGTACTCTTTGACAACTCTTTTTAATAATGCAGATCGCCATCTGTTTTATTAAGAAGACCTTCATCCAACGGAACGTCGGGCACGTACCTGCCCGGAAGAAGGAGTAAAAAAATGGCATCAGTTGTATTTGAAAACGCTTCCCGCGTTTATCCCGGAACTACAAAACCGGCGGTAGATAAATTAAATCTCTCAGTTAAAGATGGAGAATTCCTAGTACTTGTAGGTCCATCTGGTTGTGGAAAATCAACATCACTTCGCATGCTTGCCGGATTAGAAGAGTGCGACACCGGTTCAATCAAAATCGGTGACAAAGATGTAACCAATGTGGCACCAAAAGATCGCGATATCGCAATGGTGTTCCAGTCATATGCTCTTTATCCGCACATGTCAGTAGCGGAAAACATGGGCTTCGCTTTGAAAATTGCTGGCGTCGCAAAAGAAGAACGTGATCGCCGAGTTCGCGAAGCGGCAAAATTATTAGATCTAGAACCATATTTAGATCGCAAACCAAAAGCATTATCAGGTGGACAACGTCAACGTGTAGCAATGGGTCGCGCAATTGTTCGCGAACCACAAGTCTTCTTGATGGATGAACCGCTTTCGAATCTTGATGCAAAACTTCGCGTTGCAACACGTACTCAGATTGCAGCTCTCCAGCGCCGACTTGGTATCACGACTGTCTATGTGACACACGACCAAGTTGAAGCGATGACGATGGGTGATCGCGTTGCAGTTCTAAAAGATGGTCTATTGCAGCAAGTTGATACGCCACGAAATCTTTATGACAAGCCAGCAAATTCATTCGTTGCAGGCTTTATCGGCTCCCCTGCAATGAATCTATTGATTGCGCCAGTATCGGGCGGAACCGCAAAGCTCGGTCATCTTGAAATCGATGTTCCGAAGAGCGCCGGTAACTCAATCACCGTTGGTATTCGTCCTGAAGGATTTACCCCAGCTTCAAAAGGCTTCGAGATTCAAGTTGAAGTCGTGGAAGAACTTGGTGCAGATGCATTTGTCTACGGTAAGCCGATGGATGCAGCGCTTAAGTTTGCAAACGCTTCTG
>CAXBQO010000080.1:0-4915 GCA_963977945.1 uncultured bacterium | reverse complement strand
CTATTGCGCAGGTTGGTTTATGTCCGACTTTTTCTATCAAGTTAATTGGCGATTTGGAACCATGACTGATAAAAAAATTCCTGGAATTCACATAAGTTTTTGGTTGGTGCTATTTATTGGAGCGTTAATTTGCGCTTTGTTTGGCGTAATAATTGGTGCGCCGACTTTGCGGTTAAAGAGCGATTACTTAGCTTTGGTTACTTTGGGCTTTGGTGAAATCATTCCACAGGTTTTTTACAACGGTGAAAACATAGCTGGTTTCAATTTAACAAATGGCTCAAAGGGAATTTCGCCGGTAGATAACATCGGTATTTTTGGCAAAAAATTAGGGCCATTTGATTTAGATTGGAAATACTTCATTTTCTGCTGCTTAACCGCATTAATGATATTTATTTCGCTCCGAATTAGAAGCGGAAAACTTGGCCGAGCCTGGCTTGCAATTCGTGAAGATGAATTAGCTGCCAGCATGATGGGCGTTCCGCTGATGCGTTCAAAACTTGCAGCGTATGCCGTAGGTGCATTCTCTGGCGGAATCGGTGGCGTCGCCTTCGCAACTCACGTAAATGGTGTTTTCGCGGATCGATTTACCTTCTCAATTTCCATAATTTTGCTGGCGATGGTGGTGCTTGGTGGAATGGGAAATGTTTGGGGCGTAATGATTGGCGCGTTATTAATTGCATGGGTTAATGCGGCAGGGCTTGATGCATTTGGCGAAATGGTTAATGGCGCCTTAGGCACAAGCATTAATTTCCCGTCATACAACTTCTTATTGTTTGGTGGAGTTTTAATTTTGATGATGTTGTTCAAACGCGAAGGTTTGTTACCAGAATCGCGTCTAAAGAGTTTGATGCACGAATCAGATGATGCAACTAGCAACGTAGGAACTCACTAATGGCGAAATCAACAAGTGCTGGCACAGTGACTGATTCAGTTTTAAGAGCAGATCACATAAGTGTGAAGTTTGGCGGATTAGTTGCCGTTGATGATGTTTCATTTGATATTCCAAAAGGTTCAATTGTTTCTTTAATTGGTCCAAATGGTGCTGGCAAAACCACATTCTTTAATGTACTTACTGGTTTATACAAGCCAACATCAGGTGCAGTTAATTTCAATGGTCAAAACATAACTGCCAGACCACCACACAAAATTGCGCAAGCAGGAATGGCTAGAACATTTCAAAACATTAGATTATTTTCATTAATGACCGCAGAAGAAAATGTCATGGTAGCGATGCACTCACATTTAAAGTCTGGAATTTTGGCCACAGTATTTGGCACACCAGGTCAACGTCGCGAAGAGCGAGAAGCAAAAGAGCGCGCTCGGGAATTACTTGAGTATGTTGGTATTGGCAAAACCGCCGGACAATTTGCCCGAAATCTTTCTTATGGCGATCAACGTCGGCTAGAAGTAGCACGAGCGTTGGCGTTAAATCCAAGCTTGTTACTTCTTGATGAACCAACAGCTGGTATGAACCCACAAGAATCTAAAGTTTTCGTAGATTTTGTAAATCGAGTTCGAGATGAAAAACAATTATCAATTCTTTTAATTGAGCATGACATGAGCGTGGTTATGAGCGTTTCAGAGCGCATCACCGTGCTAGATCGTGGTCAGAAAATTGCCGAAGGTTCGCCGGCGCAAATTAAATCTGATCAACGCGTGATTGAGGCTTATCTTGGAAAGGCAAACTAATGTTAAAGATTGAAAATCTTGAGGTTGCCTACGGAAATATCAAAGCCATCAAAGGTATTTCACTTGAAGTAAATAAAGGTGAAATCGTTACTTTGATTGGTTCAAATGGTGCCGGTAAAAGCACAACATTGCGAGCAATCTCTGGAATTTTAAAGGCACGTGCTGGCCGAATTATGTTTGAGAATGAAGAGATTCAGGGCAAAGAAGGTCACGAGATTGTGAAGATGGGAATCTGCCAATCACCTGAAGGTCGCCGAATTTTTCCAAGAATGTCAGTTGATGAAAATTTAGATTTAGGAGCATTTTTAAGAACTGATAAGGCAGGTATCGCTGCTGATCGCGAGCGTGTTTTAGATTTATTTCCAAGATTAAAAGAACGTATTAACCAAAAAGCTGGAACTATGTCAGGTGGCGAGCAACAAATGTTGGCAGTTGGTCGAGCACTAATGGGTTCACCAAAATTATTACTTATGGATGAGCCTTCAATGGGTCTTGCGCCAGTTTTAGTTCAAATGATTTTTGAAACCATTACCAAAATTAATAAACAAGGAACAACAGTTTTACTGGTCGAACAAAATGCTTTGGCCGCATTAAATGTGGCAGACCGGGCTTACGTGCTTGAGTCAGGCACAATTAAAATGAGTGGAAAAGCTAAAGATTTGATTTCAAACAATGAGGTTACAAAAGCTTACTTAGGTGGCTAAGTTTAAAGTTTTAACGCTTTTCTAAAATCAAGCAGGTAATTCGAGCGGTGCAGGTGCGTTCGCCATTTTCATTTGTAATTTCAACATTATAAGAACATAACGTGCGACCAAGCGTGATAGCTGTTGCAACTGCAGTTACTTTTCCAGAGGTGGCAGATTTATGGTGAGTGGCATTGATATCAACACCGACAATTTTGCGATCAGCACCAGCATGTAATTGTGTGCCAATAGATCCAAGGCTCTCGGCTAACACCACATTTGCTCCACCATGTAGAAGACCAATTGGTTGGGTATTTCCTTCAACTGGCATTGTGCCAACTAAACGATTCGGGGAGGCTTCGATTATTTCGATGCCCATTTTTTTATCTAATGCGCCAATTCCGCGCGCTTGAATTGCGGCCAAGTAATCAGTCATAACTCGTAGTTTAACTAGAAAGTTCGGCAATAGAATCTCAATGTGAGCGACAAACTACTTCTAATTGATGGTCACTCGATGGCATATCGCGCATTTTTTGCGCTGCCGGTTGAAAATTTTGCTACTGCCGCCGGCGCTCCAACAAATGCCATTTATGGTTTTGCCAGCATGCTAGTAAATATTCTAAAAAGTGAGCGACCTACACATGTTGCAGTTGCCTTTGATGTATCACGTAGAAGTTTTCGAACTGAAAAGTTTCCAGAATATAAAGCAAATCGCTCTAAATCTCCGGATGAGTTCAAATCTCAAATTCCAACAATTTATGAATTAATACATGCTTTTGGGATTCCAACTTTTGAATTAGAAGGATATGAAGCAGATGATTTAATTGCCACAATCACCGAGTCAGCAGTTAAAGCAAAAATTCCAGTCGTGATTTGTACCGGAGATCGCGATTCCTTTCAATTAGTTAATGATTCGGTAACTGTGTTGTATCCAAAAAAGGGAGTAACAGAACTTGCGCGAATGACGCCAAGTGAAATAACAGAAAAGTACGGCGTGACACCACAGCAATATGCCGACTTTGCAGCATTGCGCGGAGACCCATCTGATAATTTGCCCGGAATTCCAGGTGTGGGTGAGAAGACGGCAGCAAAATGGATCTCAGAATTTGGCTCGATCAAAACATTAATTGCCAAAGCTGATTCGATCTCTGGAAAAGTTGGGCAAGCGCTTAAGGAAAATATCGCAAGTGTCCTTCTTAATCGAGAACTTAATCAATTAATCAAAGAAGTGCCGATTGATTTTAAAATTGCGAATTTGAAGTGGGCTGGTTTAAATCTTGTTGCCCTCACTAAATTACTAAGAGAATTCGAGATTAAATCCTTAACTGAGCGAATCAAATTATTACCTGCCGATGAATCCTCAAGCACCACCGCTATTGATACGCACGAGACACAAAATCAATCTTTAGATGGCGAAATAAAAATTACTCAAATTTCAGGTAAAGAATTAGCTCAAAAAATCTCAAAGGAATCAATTACCGAGTTAGCGATTGCCGTAGATTTATTGGCCGGCAAACTTGTGCAATATTCAGTTTTCTTACCCACTTCATCTAATTCAAAAGAAGTTGAATGTTTTTGGGTGCAAGAAAGCGAGAGTCCAAAGTGGTTGACCGATTCATCAATTTCCAAAATTTTGCATTCAGCAAAGCCTGCCATTAGGTATTTAAATTTATCAGGGCTTAAATCAGATACAGAGTTAATGGCATATTTAGTAAATCCTGGTGCCAGAAATTTAGAGCTATCAGATTTAATTACAACTTACCTTGGAATCTTTCCAAGTGAGGTCTCAGGCGATCTATTTTCCGATTTCAGACCTGAAGCGGCGGTGTGGTGTCTTAAGGTCGAGAGCAAACTTAAAAAAGAATTAACAGATCGCAATATGTTGCGACTCTACGAAGAGTTAGAGCTACCAACTTTGATTCGCCTCGCTGAACTTGAACAAAATGGCATTTCGGTAAATAAGAATGAGTTAACGAGCATGCACAAGAGTTTGGTTTCCGAGGTGGAAAAAGAGACAAAATCTGCTCATCAAAGTGCTGGTCATGAATTTAATGTGGCATCTCCAAAACAATTACAAGCGGTGCTTTTTGATGAACTAAAACTGCCGAAAACAAAAAAGATTAAGACTGGTTTTACTACTGATGCCGAAAGTTTGGAATGGTTATTTCAGAAAACCAAACATCCAATTCTTCAAAATTTATTGCGAATACGAGAGGCCACAAAACTAGCGACGACAATTGAAGGTCTAATCACTGCCATTCAAAGCGATGGTCGAATTCATACAACTTTTCAACAAACAGTTGCCGCTACCGGCAGACTTTCTTCTACCGAGCCAAATCTTCAAAATATTCCAGTTCGAACCGATGAGGGGCGAAAAATTCGAAATTGTTTTGTAGCGGGCCAAGGTTTTGAAAATTTGTTGACCGCCGACTACAGCCAAATTGAGATGCGAATAATGGCTCATTTATCAGCTGATAAAGGTTTGATTGCGGCATTTAAATCTGGCGAAGATCTGCACTCCACCGTTGCCGGATTAGTTTTTG
>CAXBQO010000079.1:0-4953 GCA_963977945.1 uncultured bacterium | reverse complement strand
AAAAATCGATAGCGAAACTTTGGTGGTTCCAATCTCTCAATCTGGTGAAACCATGGATACTTTAATGGCGATGCGTTATGCCAAATCAAATGGTGCAAAAGTTTTGGCAATTTGTAATACCAACGGCAGCACCATTCCACGGGAATCTGATGCCGTTATTTACACCGTTGCTGGGCCAGAGATTGCAGTGGCCTCTACGAAAGCTTTTGTTACGCAGTTAATTGCAATTTATTTACTCGGATTACATTTTGCGAAATTAACTAAAAAAGGAATCAACGAAAACGAAATAAATCAGATTTTAAATGAGTTAAATCAACTGCCGGCAAAAGTTGAGCAGGTATTAGAAACTGTTGAACCATTGCGGGCATTAACTAGAAAATTTAAAGATGCTAGTTCTATGTTATTTATTGGGCGAAATGTTGGATACCCAACAGTGCTAGAAGGTGCGCTGAAGTTAAAAGAGTTGGCCTACATGCACGCCGAAGGATTTGCCGGTGGCGAACTTAAACATGGTCCTATCGCGCTGATAGAAAGTGGTACCCCAGTAGTTGCACTATTACCAACAAAAAATTCAAGTATCTCCGAAAAAATGTTAAGTAATATTCAAGAGGTTAAAGCGCGTGGCGCAAATGTAATATTGGTTTCTGATTATGAAATTAAGGGATTTGAAAATCAGATTCGAATTCCAGAAGTTAGAGATTTATTACAACCGGTTTTAGCGGTCATTCCACTTCAGGTGATTGCATATGAGATGGCAATTGCCCGCGGAAATGATGTTGATCAACCGCGAAATTTAGCCAAATCAGTAACTGTGGAATAACTTTAGATAAAAATAGCCGACGTAAGTATTCCAACTCAAGATTTATAAAGTAAATTTGAACAATGGCACGAGCCGCTGCATACATAAATCTAGATGCAATTGCTAAAAACATTTCTTTAATTGCAGAAAAAACTAATTCAGATTTACTAGCAGTAGTAAAAGCAGATGCTTATGGTCACGGATTAATTCCAGTAGCAAAAACCGCAAAATCTGCTGGCGCTAAATGGCTTGGCACCGCACTTCTTGAAGAGGCGCTGGCACTACGTGCTGCCGGAATCGAAGGTCCAATAATCGCTTGGCTTACTCCGCCCGGAGAAGATTTTGTGGCTGCACTTGAAAACCAAATTGATTTATCAATTTCTTCAATTGAAACATTGCAAGAAATTTTAAGAGCGGCCAAACAAACCCAAATCAAACCACGACTACATGTCGAAATTGATACTGGAATGACTCGCGGTGGGATTCGAGATAACTTTTCCCAAATTATTTCAAGTTTAGTTGCTGAAAAATCAAATTTTGAGTTTGTGGGTTTATGGAGTCACTTCGCTCGCGCTGATGAACCAAATGAAAACTTCACAGAATTACAACTGGAAAAATTTGATGAGGTTTCAAAATTATTTGAAGAAAATGGCTTAACTGCGCAGATAAAACATATCAGCAATTCAGCGGCTAGTTTAAATTTTAAATCAGCACATAAAAATCTAATCAGATGGGGAATAGGTATGTATGGCTTATCTCCAGATGTAACCCAAATGGGAGATTCAAAAAAACTCGGGTTGATTCCAGCGATGCAAGTAAAAAGTAAATTACAGTTAGTTAAATCGGTAGCAGCTGGTGCGCAAGTTGGTTACGGCGGTCTTGGAAAAGTAAATCAAGAGACAAAAATTGGCGTAGTCAGCATGGGTTATGCAGATGGGATTCCCAGAATTTCTTCAAATAAAGCTGGAATTTTTGTTGACGGCAAACGCGCACCGCTTTTGGGCAGAGTTTCAATGGATCAATTTGTAGTTGATTTAGGAATAAATTCAAAAGCTAAAACTGGTGATGAAGTAATTGTTTTTGGTGCTGGCAATCTCGGCGAATACACAGTTGATGAGTGGGCAGTCGCCGCCGGAACAATTAATTATGAGATTGTTACCAGAATTGGTGTTCGCGTGCCTAGAATCTACGTTCATGAATAGCAGCTCTGATCTGCTTTCCATCAAATCACTATCGGTGAACTTTGGTGGTTTAAAAGCATTAAGTGATGTGCATTTAGATTTACATCCAGGTGAAGTTGTTGGCTTAATCGGGCCAAACGGTGCCGGCAAAACAACTTTATTTAATGCGCTATGCGGTTTAGTAGATATATCGCACGGTGAATTAATTTTAAATAATAAAAAACATAATTGGCCAAAGCCTTATGAACTTTCAAAATTAGGAATTTCCCGCACACTTCAAGGCGTTGGTTTATTTCCAGATTTAACTGTTTTAGAAAATGTGATGATTGGCGCCAGTATTAATTCGCACACCGGATTAATTAGTGCCGCTCTTGGATTTAATCGCAAAGATGAAAAAGGTTTACGGGAAGTTGCAATGAGCGCTTTAGAGCGGGTGTATTGCGGTGGTTTGGCAGATCGCAAGGCAAATTCATTGCCGTATCCAGTTACTAAACGGGTTGCAATTGCTAGGGCTTTAGTTAGTGAGCCGCAAATTCTTTTATTAGATGAACCAGCTGGTGGATTAGGTGCGCCAGATATTGAGTGGATGAACTCCTTAATTCATAACTTGGCATCTCATTCGGCAATTATTTTGGTTGAGCACCATATGGATGTGGTTATGAATGTTTGCGATCGACTTTATGTTTTGAACTTTGGCGAAGTAATTGCCAGTGGCAAAGTTGAAACTGTTCGGGAAGATCCAGCGGTTATCGCGGCATATCTTGGAGTGAGTCAATGACATTAGTTGTTAAAGATTTAACCATTGATCACGGCGCAATTCGCGCAATTTCAAATGTTTCATTTACCGTGCCAACCGGTCAACTAGCGACAATTATTGGAGCAAATGGCGCGGGTAAAACTACTTTGCTTCGTGCATTATCTGGATTGATTGAACCAAAATCTGGGACTGCAACTTGGCAATCAGTTTCTTTACTTTCGCAACGTCCAGAAAAATTAGCAAGGTCAGGCGTACTGCATGTAGCCGATGGTAAATCGGTAATCGCGGAATTATCAGTGCGCGAGAATTTAAATCTGCCAACTTTGTGGCAAAAGGATAAAAAGGGTGCTAAATCTGCGCTAGATAATGTGCTGCAGATTTTTCCAAGATTAGCTGAACGAATTGATCAAAATGCCGGCACGCTTTCAGGTGGTGAACGGCAAATGTTGGCAATTGGTCGAGCCATGGTCGCTAGACCGAAATTGTTATTACTTGATGAACCATCTCTTGGTTTGGCGCCATTAATCATCGAACAAATTTTTCAGACTATAAAAAAAGCGCAGTCAGAAATGGGATTGACCGTAGTTTTAGTTGAACAAAATGCAATGAGTGCATTAAAAATTGCCGATGAGGGAATAGTTTTGAATTTAGGAAAGGTTGTTGCGGTTGATTCAGCTGCAAAATTACTCAGCGATCCAGCGGTGAAAGCCGCATATCTGGGGTTTTGATTATGAAGGCATTTGATACTTTCTTAACTGGGTTGTCGACCGGTTCGATTTATAGTTTGATGTCAATCGCATTGGTTTTGGTTTGGCGCTCGACCAGAGTTATTAATTTCGCGCAAGCCGGTCAAGCTGTTCTTAGTACTTACATGGGTTATGAAGTGATTGTTCGTACTAATTCATTTTGGCTGGGATTAATTGGCGCCATGTTGGCCGGTGCATTAATTGGCGCATTGATTGATTTCTTGTTTATGCGAACATTATTTAAACGGGTCAAATCTGGACCAATTGTTTTAGTGGCTCCGGTTGTAGCCACTCTTGGCTTACTAGGAATTATTCAAGCAGTCACTGGATTTGTTTGGGGACTTGAAAACAAATCAATTACTCCGCCGGTATCAACCGGTGGTTTTGAAATTGGCGAGCGCACACTTCCATTTGGTCCGCTAAATCTTTTAATCGTGGTTGCGGTAACAATTTCATTATTGATTTTGGCACTGATATTTCAGCGTACCAACATTGGGTTGGCTTTGAGAGCTTCGGCCTTCTCACCTGAAATTTCTAGGTTGTCTGGTATCAAAGTTGATTTAGTTAGAACTTTAGGTTGGGCAATTTCTGGTGCAGCAGGTGGTCTAGCCGGAATGTTGTTTGTTTCTAATACCGCACTAAATCCAAATGCAATGGATGTACTTTTAGTATTTGGTTTTGTTTCAGCGGTAATTGGTGGATTAGACAGTTTAATTGGTGCAGTTGCCGGTGGTTTAGTGCTAGGTATGGCAATTAATTTCGCAGTTGCTTATATAGATACACAAATGATTTTCCCAACCACTTTCATAATTTTAATTCTGGTTTTACTTTTGAAACCAGCTGGTCTATTTAGTAAAGCAAAAGGCAGACGAGATTAATATGCATTTGAAATTTGATACCGCTCGCAAACGTTTCTTCGCATTCTTTCTACTGGGCTGGTTGCTTCTAGTTGTTAGTGATCGAGTTGGCGAACTTCGTAATTACCAAGGCGCTTTCGTCGCCATGTACTCGCTAGCAATTGCATGTTTGATTTTATTAACTGGATATTCCGGACAGCTCTCACTTGGGCAAGGTGCTTTGATGGCGGTAGGTGGTTACGCAGCCGCCTTAACTGCTACCAAATTAAGTTGGCATCCCGTCATTGCATTAATAATGTCTGTTTTAGTTGCGGGCTTAGTCGGTTTACTCATCGGATTTGCAGTTGCAAGATTAAGCGGTCCTTATTTATCTGGAACAACATTAGCGCTCGCAATCAGTTTGCCAGCGTTGGCAAATACTTTTCCGGCCTTAGGTGCTGAAGAAGGAATTGTATTTGATGTTGGCAAAGCACCAACAAAATTCGGTGAAGAGTTTTCACAATACAAATGGTTTTTTTGGATTAGTGCGTTAGCGGCATTAATTTCAATTTGGTTGATTTCAAATTTACTTTCCTCAAAGTTTGGCAGAAGTTGGAAAGCAATTAGAGACAAT
>CAXBQO010000078.1:0-5058 GCA_963977945.1 uncultured bacterium | reverse complement strand
CCGAGGTGCTTTCGGTTTTAGTGCGATAGATAATTAGCAAGTGAGCAAGACGCAAGAAGTTCCAGATTTATTGGAAGAGTTAGATCCAAGCAAAACTACTGATCGTCCGTGGATAACAATTGTTTGGGATGACCCAGTAAATCTTATGAATTATGTGACATATGTTTTTATGAAACTTTTTGGATACTCAAAAGAAAAAGCTCATGAACTAATGATGAAAGTTCACAATGATGGTAAAGCAGTTGTATCAAGTGGCAGTCGAGAAGCAATGGAACGAGATGTGCAACGGCTTCACGAACATGGACTTTGGGCCACTTTGCAACGTGACAACGGATTTTAACAAATGACGCAATTTCAATATGTGAATGGATTACTTACATTAAAACTGCGTAATGATGAGTTACATATTCTGATTAATTTAGTAGAACAACTTTTGGAATTATTAGGTGAAGGACACTTTAAACATCACTATCAAAGTGATGATCCGTTTGCACAAATGATGATGCAACAGATGATGAATATCGATGAACCAATCTCTGCCCCAGAAGATCAAGTTTTGCAAAGATTATTGCCAAATGCTTATTCAGATCCAGAAGCACAATCTGAATTTCGTCGATATACCGAACCAAGATTGCGCCATATAAAACAAAGTCATCTCTTATTTGTGCGGGATGCATTAGTTAAGCCAGTCGAGGGTGAGGCAGAATCTGCCGAAATTGAAATTCTAGAGCCGCAGCAATGGTTAATTGCAATAAATGATTTAAGACTAGCAATGGCTACACGATTACAAATTAATCCATCGAGTTTTGAAAAGTATGAATTTATGGCAGAGCATGATCCAAATAAATCTTTACATGCAGTTTATTTCTGGCTCGGCGCGCTACAAGATTCCTTGCTTAGCAATATTTATCCTGGCGCAAATTAACTCTGGCGCACATTAGTTAAATTAAAATAAAAAAATCGCGGGCCCTGATTTAGAGCCCGCGATTTTAAGTAAGTTAATTACTTAGTGATCGTCTTTCATTCCTTCTGCAGCGGACTTCATTCTTGCAATCTTGAAGATTGTTAGACCGAAGACGCACTTAGCCAAAACGTCAGCTAGTGTGTAGCCGACTTGGCGCCACATGAACAAACTTGGATCGTGAATATCTTGTCCAAGTAGTGGCAATGCATAAGAAATTGGGTAAACGCCCCAAGTTGCGATCAACAACAGTCTCAAACGACCAACAGTTGCTGCCACACCTTCTGGTTGGCGATCCAAAGATTTGCTCAACTCACCGAACAAAACATAAAGAATGTATAGGAATGGAATTGTTGATAGCACTCCCCATAGTGTCTTTGTTCCGTTTTCGGTTGCGATTTCTCCTGGGTAACCCAAAGCAATCATCAATGCTGAAGCTGGTACCAATCGTTGAATCAACGAGGATGATGCCGCTTTTGCTAGAGCCAAAACCGCAATTACTTCTACAAGTAGAAGTGGAACGGTCAAAATCCAGTCAACATAACGGTATGCCTCATTGAAAGTTCCCTTTCCAACTCCGATAGCAACTGCATCACCATTTGAGGATTCAGTAAATGAATTAAAGATTCTCATGTAGTGATAAGCAGCGATGAAAGTAACCATCGAAGATAGAACTAGCGCGTTACGGTACTTTGGTAGTACCCGCGACTGTGCAACCAATGTATAAATAGTGGTTGCAAGCATCGACACAAGACCAAAGGACAACATGTTGTAAACAGTTCCCCATTGGCTAGATGTCAGATTGATTGTTGTATTCAAATTGCCTCCAAGGCAGTTAATTTGCTACATCGCAATTCGCGATTAGCCCGAAAAAAGACCCTATAGATTCAATTGATTATCTATAGAGTTTAAATTCGTAAGAAATATGCTCTTACGCTTGTACGTAAATATCAAGAGTGGACACCGAAAAAAGGGTGAATTTTGGGCTCTTATCCACAATTTGTGCGTAAGTAATCGATAGTCGAACAGATAATTCTTGAAAAATGGGTTAATAGCCAACAAATTAGAATGTCGCAGTGAACACGCCAGCGGTAGCGGAAAATTCAACTAATCCTGTTAATTCCGAAAGCCCCATTGGCATCTTCGATTCTGGCGTTGGCGGATTAACAGTTGCCAGAGCAATCATTGAT
Organism: uncultured bacterium; assembly: GCA_963977945.1. GTDB lineage: Bacteria > Actinomycetota > Actinomycetes > Nanopelagicales > Nanopelagicaceae > CALMJB01. Next base: position 2,907 of record CAXBQO010000078.1, on the reverse strand, counting down.
CAATTGCCACATGAATCAATAATTTATGTCGGCGATACAAAAAATGGTCCATATGGTCCAAAACCATTAGCGCAAGTTCGCACCTTTGCATTAGAGGTAATGGATAAGTTAGTAGCAGCAGGTGTTAAAGCAATTGTTATTGCTTGCAATACTGCAAGTGCTGCGATGTTAAGAGATGCCAGAGAGCGTTATTCAATTCCAGTGATTGAAGTAATTCAGCCAGCTGTGCGGCGAGCAGTTTCTGCGACAAAATCTGGAAATGTTGGTGTGATTGGAACTAGCGCAACTATTGATTCCAAAGCTTATTTAGATGCATTTGCCGCCGCGCCACATTTAAAAATTACTTCTAAGGCTTGTCCGTTGTTTGTGGAGTTTGCCGAACGTGGTGAAACGACGGGGGAAGAAATTACCAAAATCGCCAGAGATTATTTGCAAACTATGAAAGATGCCAAAGTTGATACTTTGGTTTTAGGTTGCACTCATTATCCATTGTTAACTGGAGTGATTTCTTATGTAATGGGAAATGATGTCTCATTGGTTTCAAGCGCTGAGGAAACTGCAAAAGATCTTTACCGAATATTGGTTGAAAAAAAATTATTAAATGTTAAAAATCAACAGCAAAATTTAAGTCCGACATATAAATTTATTGCCACCAATGATGCTAAAAGTTTTGCCAATTTGGCCCGACGCTTTTTAGGTCCAGAAGTTGTCAAAGTAGAGGAGAAAATTAATTGAGTTTGAAAAGAATTGATGGTCGTGCTTTTGATCAACTTCGCCCGGTGAAATTTACTCGCAATTGGTTAAATAAAGCCGAAGGTTCAGTTTTAGTTGAGTTTGGAAATACCAAAGTTTTATGTGTCGCATCATTCTCAGCCGGTGTGCCAAAGTGGTTAACTGGAAAAGGAAAAGGTTGGGTGACAAGTGAGTATGCAATGTTGCCGCGGGCAACTCATACACGTTCTGATCGGGAAAGTGTTAAAGGAAAATTAGGCGGACGCACACAAGAAATTTCCAGATTAATTGGTAGATCATTGCGTGGCATTATCGATACCGCAGCGCTTGGTGAAAACACAATCGTTTTAGATTGCGATGTTTTGCAAGCAGATGGTGGAACCAGAACTGCAGCAATTACCGGAGCCTATGTTGCATTAGCTGATGCAATCACTTGGGCTAAGAGTGAAGGTTTAGTTGGTAAATCTGCTAAACCAATTGTGCAGTCAGTGTCGGCAATTTCAGTTGGAATATTAGATGGACAACCTGCACTTGATCTTTGTTATGAAGAAGATGTTAAAGCCGAAACCGATATGAATATTGTTTGTACCGCAGATGGAAATTTTATTGAAGTACAAGGCACCGCAGAGGGAAAACCATTTGATCGTAAGTTGTTAGATCAACTTTTAGATTTAGGCGCAAAAGGCTGTGGCGAACTTACGAAATTACAATCGCAGACCTTGCAATAATCAAAATAAAATAGTGTTTGTTGATGATAGTTCTAGCCACAAAAAATTTAGGCAAAATTGCTGAATTTGAAAGATTAATTGATCATAAATTTAAAGTTGTAGGTTTAAATGAATTTCCAGATATGCCAGATGTCGATGAAACTGGTTCTACCCTTGCTGAAAATGCTTATTTAAAAGCAAATGCAATTGCTAAATTCACATCTTTGCCATGTCTTTCAGATGACAGCGGACTATTTATCTCTGCTTTAAATGATGAACCCGGAGTTTTTTCCGCTCGGTACGCCAGCGATAAATTTTCAGATTCGACAACAAGTGAAAAAGAATTATTTGCTACAAATCCAGCGCGAGCAAATATTGATAAAGTGTTACGAAAATTAGCGGGCAAATCAAACAGAAAAGCTGAATTTAGAACCGTTGTTGCGTTTGTGGATTTAAAAAATGATCAGCGAATTGATTTTCTAGGTCGGCTGCCAGGTGAAATTGCCCAAACGGCGCGGGGTGAAAATGGTTTTGGTTACGATCCAATTTTTATTCCAAATAATCTAGGTAGAACTTTGGCGCAACTAACGGCAGAGCAAAAGGATTCAATTAGTCACCGCTTTCGCGCATTTGAACAAGCCCGGCCGGTAATTATGGCTGCTCTTAATTCGTGAATACTTATAGGTCAGCTGACTGCGGTAATCTTTCGCCTATGGGTTTGTAACCAGTTAAAACCCGAGCACTAGATAGAAAGATATAGCAAGAGTTAGCAATAAATTTAGACAAATACGAAAATCAAATAAAACGAAAAACGGCAAACAATAAGGAGAAATAGTGGCTGCTAAGAAATCAGCGAAGAAGTCTGCGGCAAAAAAATCGGCGCGAAAAAGTTCGCGTTCAACAGTAAGTCGTAGCGCTTCTGCAAAAAAATCAAGTAGAAAATCAACCAGTCGAAGCAAAAGCAGCTCTTATAAAGTTCCTGCAGTCCCACTTCGTTCAAAGTCAGTATCAACAATTTCAACTACACCAGCTGCCAAATCATCAAGATCTACAAGTTCGGTTGGTAGTTATTCCGGCTCATCAAGTTCTGCGAAAAAAAGCAATAACGGCGTAGTAATTGCGGTTGTTCTAGGAATTTTAATTTTAGGTATTGCAGTAATCGCAAAAAATAATTCAAAGAGTGAATCAACCACCGTTACACCTTCGGCATCTGCAAGTGCATCATCTGGAAATTCGGCAAGTGCTTCAGCAAGTGCATCTGCGGGCGCTGAGTTGGCAGATCACAGCGCGCCAAATAATTTTATTTACGCGCTTAAAGATGGAATGAGCGATGAGGCGACATTCCGCTGGAAAGCGGCAACCGCAAGTGAAGGCGTCACTGGTTACTTAATTGAGACCAGAGTTGGAACAAAAGGTGAATGGCAGAAGTTGGCACAAGTTTCCGCAACTACATTCTCATATGACATCA
>CAXBQO010000077.1:0-5181 GCA_963977945.1 uncultured bacterium | reverse complement strand
AAATTTAGAATCGGAATCAAAATTAAAGCGCCAAACTTGAAGTATGCATTTGTTCCAAGTGGTTTGCCGCGAGGTGGCAGATAGGAAATATCTAGGGGCTTAGACACTGAACAATTCTAATGGGGAGAAAAATCAGCGATTTTGAGCGTGAATTTTGAAAAAAATTGGGGCAGATTTTTTATCTGCCCCAACTAATTTCTGAATAAATTCAGTATTGGTAATTACTTACTAGCGACGCTTCCGTCCGCGACTTACAGCTTTCTTCACAACTTTTACAGATGTGACTTTTGCTGGAGGTGTTGGTGCAGGTCCTAGTTTGCGTGCGCCAGCAATTACTTCTTTTAGCGCTTTCGCAGGTAGGAAACGAACCTTTTTGCTAGCTTTGATTTGGATAGTTTCACCAGTGAAAGGATTGCGGCCCATACGAGCTTTGCGATCTACTTTCTTGAACTTTCCGAAATCATTTACTGTTACATCTTCGCCTTTGGAAATGTTGCGAACAATCGCATCAAATACAACCTCGACTGCGCGAGCAGCCTCTTTCTTGTTGCCGCCAAATTGTGGCGCCAAGTAGGCAATGAACTGTCCCTTGTTCATTAGCTCCTCTTTCAACTTTTCCGTTAAAAATTAAGCATTTTGCTTAACCTGAATAGAAATCTACGCAGAAAGATAAGTATTTTCGCTGATATTTGCGGTGTGTCGGTGTTTTTAATTCTAAAAACCATTAAAAATCCCAACAAAATAAGGGAAAAATCAATTCTTTAGTGTTTTAAATTAGTTTAAATTTATTAACAAATACTAAAACTCTAAACCTGATATTTAGAGTTTAGAAATTTACCGCTTAAAAAAATTTAAGCTTTAACCGGCAAAGTTTTTGGTTTAAATGCAAATTTTTTGTTTCTTTCACTTTCAAATTTCTCGACTTGATCAATTCTTTTCATGGTTAAGCCAATGTCATCTAAGCCTTCCATTAAACGCCATCTGGTGTAATCATCAATCTCAAAATTAATTTCTTTCTTATTTGAGTTTGCAGATGTATATGAAACTTTTCTAGCTGATAAATCAACTGTAATACTGGTAGTTGAGTCACTTTCAACTTGTTGCCAAATTGATTCAATTTCATTTTGCGGCAAAATCACAGTTAGCAGCCCAGCTTTTTGAGAGTTACCTCGGAAAATATCGGCAAACCGGCTGGATAAAACCACTTTGAATCCATAATTTTGTAGCGCCCACACCGCATGCTCTCTAGAAGATCCGGTTCCAAAATCTGGACCAGCAACCAAAATTGACGCGCCGTCATATTTTTCTTGATTTAATTCAAAATTTGGATCACTGCGCCAAGCCGCAAATAATCCATCTTCAAATCCGCTTTTTGTTATTCGCTTTAGATAAACCGCAGGAATAATTTGGTCGGTATCAACATTGCTACGTCGCAGCGGAATCGCCGTTCCGGAGTGGGAAATAAATTTTTCCATTACAAATCCGCTGGCGAAGCTAATGTGCCTTTTAGCGCAGTCGCCGCTGCAACCAAAGGGCTAACTAAATGTGTTCGGCCACCCTTTCCTTGCCGACCTTCGAAATTTCGATTTGATGTAGATGCCGCCCGCTCTCCCGGCCGCAATTGATCTGGATTCATGCCAAGGCACATAGAACAACCAGCACTTCGCCACTCTGCGCCAGCTTGTAAGAAAACTTTATCTAATCCCTCTTGTTCTGCTTGCACCCGTACGCGCGCAGATCCGGGAACAACCAACATTCTGATGCTTGCGGCAATTTTTTTGCCCTTCAATATATCGGCCGCTGATCGTAAATCTTCAATACGTCCATTTGTACATGAACCAAGAAAAACTGTGTCGACTTTAATTTGTTTAAGCGGTGTACCAGGTTTTAAATCCATGTATTGCAGCGCACGTTCTGCTGCACTGATCTCAACTGGATCTTTAAATGATTTTGGATCAGGAACAGAAGAGTTAAGCGGTAATCCTTGACCAGGATTTGTTCCCCACGTAACAAATGGTTCTAATTCATCAGCATTTAAAAATACCTCTTGGTCAAACTTGGCATCTGAATCAGTCTGCAGCGTTTTCCAATAGGCAAGAGCATCTTCCCAATCTTTACCAGTTGGAGCATGCGGACGATTTTTTACATAATTAAAAGTTGTTTCATCCGGTGCAATTAATCCTGCTCGAGCGCCAGCTTCAATCGACATATTACAAATTGTCATCCGAGCTTCCATAGATAAGTTTCGAATTGCACTGCCGCGATATTCAAGAATAAATCCTTGCCCACCACCGGTACCAATTTTTGCAATCACAGCCAAGATAATGTCTTTACTTGTCACACCTGGTTTTAATTTTCCTTCAACATTAATTGCCATAGTCTTTGGTCGCTTTAATGGCAATGTTTGGGTAGCAAGTACATGTTCGACTTCGCTGGTACCGATTCCAAATGCCAATGCACCAAATGCGCCATGTGTGGAAGTATGCGAATCTCCGCAAACGATAGTCATGCCAGGTTGCGTTAAACCCAATTGCGGACCAACTACATGCACAATTCCTTGTTCAACATCGCCGAGCGAATGAATTCGAACTCCAAATTGCGCACAATTTTTTCGCAATGTTTCAACTTGTAATGCCGATACCGGATCAGCAATTGGTTTATCAATATTTAATGTCGGCACATTGTGATCTTCGGTGGCAATTGTTAAATCTGGGCGACGTACTTTGCGATTGCTCAATCGCAATCCATCAAATGCTTGTGGGCTAGTTACTTCGTGAATTAAATGCAGATCGATGTAAAGTAAATCTGGTTCACCATCGACAGCGGTAACCACATGATCGGCCCAAATTTTTTCGGCCAATGTCTTGCCCATAAATCCTCCGAATACTTGCTTCTCAAATTATGAGATGGCATTATCAGATTGTGGACAAAAAGAATAGCGGAGTTGGCGTAATCGATAAAGCGGTAAGAATTCTCTCCGCACTGGAATCTGGACCAAAATCACTTTCACAATTGGTTACCGATACCAAAATTGCACGCCCCACCGCACATCGATTAGCGGTGGCGTTAGAACATCATCGCTTTGCAGCCCGCGATTTCAGTGGCAAATTCATATTAGGCCCAAGGTTTTCAGAGTTGTCGGTTGCAGTTGGCGAAGACAAATTACTTTCAGTTTCGCAACCAATCTTGCAGCAACTCAGAGATAGCACCGGAGAAAGTGCTCAGTTATATCGCCGTCATGGAAATCAACGAATTTGTGTTGCCACCGCCGAACGCATGAGTGGTTTGCGAGATTCAGTTCCAGTCGGCACGGTTTTAACAATGCAAGCTGGATCTGCCGCACAAGTATTACTAGCGTGGGAAGAGGCAGATCGATTGCACTCGGCATTGTTAAATGCAAAATTTGATGCCGCACTCTTAAGCGCAGTTAGAAGAAGAGGTTGGGCGCAATCAGTTGGTGAGCGAGAGGCAGGTGTCGCATCAGTATCGGCTCCAATTCGTGGGAGCGCAAATAAAATTGTGGCAGCAATAAGTATTTCAGGCCCAATTGAAAGATTAGGAAGACAACCAGGAAGATTGCACGCTGGCGCGGTAACTGAAGCCGCAAATAAATTAAGTGATTTACTTAAGAAAAAATAATTAATATCTAATAATTATTTGAGTAGCCCCGAGGGGATTTGAACCCCCGTAGCTGGCTTGAGAAGCCAGAGTCCTAGGCCGCTAGACGACGGGGCCCTAGAAAAAATTTACGGTAAATCGCTGGGGTACCAGGACTCGAACCTAGACAATCTGAACCAGAATCAGATGGGCTACCAATTACCCCATACCCCAAAAAAATTTAGTGCTAGTTGTTAATTATACCTTTTCATTACAATTCATTACAATTAAAAATAATTTAGATTGCAGAAATTGCCAACGAAATCCGCGAGAGCGACTCAGTTTTTCCCAATAGCTCCATTGATTCAAATAATGGTGGTGAAACAGTAGATCCGGTCACGGCAATACGAACTGGGCCAAAAGCTAATCTTGGTTTTAATCCCATGCCATCTATTAATAATTTACGAAGTACCGCTTCTATTTCAGAGTGAGTCCAATTATTTACTTCCTGCAATGCAGTCAAAGATTTCACCAGCACATCTTTGGCAGAATCATTTTTAATTTGGGCAAGACTGTCAGGTTCAATTTGAAATGGTTTTACAAATAAAAATTTTAATAATGGTGAAATTTCAGCCAAAGTAGCTACTCGTTCTTGAATGATCGGCAAGGCTTTTTGCAGAATTGCCAATTGCTCACCAGTGCCAGTTATCAATTTCGATTTAATAAGCCACTCTTTTGCTAACTCTAAAAACCTCTGTGCCGAAAGTGCGCGAATTTTGTCACCATTAATTGCCTGTAACTTTTTCATATCAAAACGAGCCGGAGAACTATTAACCCGTTCAACTGTAAACAAATCGCAAAGCTCTTGCATGGAAACATTTTCTCGGTCTTCCCCTGGAGACCAACCAAGTAACGCTAAATAATTACAGATTGCTTCCGGTAAAAATCCGGCATCTTTATACCAAGCGATTGAAACCTCGCCGTTTCGTTTAGAAAGCTTGGTGTTGTCTTGACCCATTACGAAAGGTAAGTGCGCAAAAGCAGGGTATTCAGATTCAGGTAAACCCATCGCTTGATAAACCCGGATTTGTCTTGGAGTAGAAGAGAGTAAATCTTCACCACGCAAAATATGAGTAACTTTCATTAAAACATCATCAACTGCGACCGCTAATGTGTACAACGGCGATCCATCCGCGCGCATCAGTACAAAATCTGGCACAAATTTATGTTCAAATTTAACTTCGCCGCGAATTAAATCTGTAAAAACCGTTTCGCCATCTGGCATACGCATACGCACAACTGGTTTTCTACCTTCCGCCTTGTACTTTTCAATTTGTTCGGAAGATAAATCGCGACATTTGCCGTCATAACCTGGCGCAAGATTTTTTTCCATCTGAATTTTTCTACGCTCTTCTAATTCAGTTGCGCTGCAGTAACAGTGATAGGCATCTTTTTGTGAAAGAAATTTATTTGCCCATTCGGTATAAATATTTAATCGTTGCGATTGCAGATACGGTCCATGTGGTCCATCAACTTCTGGACCTTCATCCCAATTTAATCCCAGCCACTTTAAAGTTTGAATTG
>CAXBQO010000076.1:0-5215 GCA_963977945.1 uncultured bacterium | reverse complement strand
TCTTGGTCAATATTTTCGCCTGCATTTAATTCTGCCAGCGCCACGGCTATGTTGTCTTTTGGGTTTAAGACTAAGAGCTTTCGCATACTTTGATTCTATCTTTGATTTGCCAAAATTAATTGGCCAAATTTTTCATAATTTTTTTGATAATGCTCGATCAGCGCTTTGTTTGGCTCTACCACTTTCGCTGGTTGAAGGTTAAGAGCGGCTAAGTTGTTTGCAAAATTACCCACTTGACTCGCAGCAACTGTAATCATCGCCGCACCTAAATCTGAACCTGCTTCATTTCGAATACTTATTTCGCTTTGCAAAATATTGGCACGAATCTGATTCCAAATCATTGATTTTGATCCACCACCAACTGTGGCTAAATGTGAGAATTTTTTCGCCCCGCCTTTCTGCAAAACTTCATATCCCATTCGTTCGGCATAGCCGATACCTTCCAGAATAGATTGGTATTTTGTAATTCGATCTGTTGGCATTTGTGACCATACTGCTTTCATTTTGTTATCTTTAATTGGAAAGCGTTCACCAACAGCTGCCAGCGGATAACAAACCACCTCATTTTTCTTAGAAAGATCGATTTGTTTAGCCAACGAATCAAGATTATTGAACTCACGATATGAGATTCCACCCAAATTTGATGCTCCACCAGCTAACCAATGGTTATCTGCCAGGTAATGGCTGTAAAAACCAGCTCCAGAAATATTTGAATCTGTACTTTGTTTAATAACCATTGTTGTTCCTAAAGTTGTCACCGCATCATTCATTTTTACGCCACCGCCAGAAATTTGTGCCGTGCAGCCATCGGTCATTCCAGAAATTACTTTTATTACTTTGCCTTTGATAGTAATTTCAGAAATTTGTTTTCCAGGGGCAATGACTTCTGGAAGATTCAAATCTTTTGCCAAAATTTGCCAGAGTTTCTGATTTAAGTCATAACCGGTTTTTAATGCATGACTTGAATCAGTGATACAAAAATTTTGTTTGGTTAAGTGACTTATGACCATTTCCGGAACGTGCTTGAAATAGCCAGTCACCGCCAATTTTTGCGCTCGACTTATTGGATCATCAGCGGTGCCATCGTTGTACATCACCGCATCAGAGATAGCTTTTCCATTTTCATCGGTAATTACAAATGTGCCAGAGGTTGCGGTAATTGAAATTGCTTGGGTAATCCAATTTTTAACCTGACATTTTTCTACCGCTTGAGTTATTAATTTTGCGCAAGCTTCACCCCAACTATTTGAATCTTGCCTACGAGATAAATCACTACCGATTTTTACACTTGCTAATTTGGTTTTAAAGCGATCCAGAATTTCACATTTATCATTAATGATTATTAATCGAGCATCTTCAGTGGCTATATCTAAACCAAAATAAACATTCATATTTTCACTGACCTCTAAATTTGCTTTATCAGTTCTGGAATTTTCAATAAATCTGAGACCACTAAGTCCGCAAGTTTTAAATCATCCGCACTTGGGTTTGGATTTGCCTCACCACGACGCACCCAGATTGTTTTCATGCCTAATGATTTTGCCGGAACCACATCGGTATCAATTCGATTTCCAACATGCACTATTTGGTCAGCCGGAATTTGTAGCCGATCTATTGCAATTTGAAATAATTTGGAATCAGGTTTTTCAACCCCTTCTAAAGCAGAAATAGCCAACGCATCAAAATAATTAAAGATTTGCTCGCGCTTTAAATCATCAACAACTGTAGCTGGTTGATTTGCGACAGCTCCAATCTTTAATCCTTGTTTTTTTACCGCCGACAAAGTTGATTTAGCATCTTGATACAGATCTTCCGCTTCAAACCGCCATAAATTATTGGCAATCTTCATTAACTCTTGTTTGCGGTTTAAATCTTTTAGGAAATATTTTGTTAATTTATTGCGCAATGATCCATCTGGATTTTTTAGATGTTGCCAATAGATTTCATCAAACTCACTTTGAGTTATTCCAGGTGAAAGTTGATTTAATGCTTGAAAAATCGCCCGCTTAAAAGCCTCATCAGAGAAAATCACACCTCCGATATCAAAGGTGAGCGCGCGAATCACTTATTCTCGTTCACCAATTTTGCTCGGCGGGCAACTTCATCTGGCCGAAATGCAATTTGGTTAGCCATTTGATTTGAAATGAAATTTAATTTTCCTCCCGTACTTAATGAATTAATTCTCACCTTTGCAGCTTTTACCGCCATAAGGGTCATTGCAAAAGTTTCATCGGCGCCTTTTCCGGCGGTGCATAATCCGTGGTTTCCTAAAATAATTTGACCCGGGTTGTAACCATTTTCTGATTGAAAACGTTTGATTCCTTGGTAATAACCCAAACCAAGATCTAATCCAGGTTCAGCAAAAGGCAAAAACAATGGTTTTGGCCCGCAGAGAACTGTTTCATCTGGAAACACAGAGGCTTCGTAATACTGCTTACCTTTCATATTACTGGCTAGTGAAACTACTGGAGTTGGATGAGTGTGCAGCGACCAAGTTGCATCTAACAATTTAAAGGCAACGGCATGAACCAAAGTCTCAATACTTGCTTTCTTCTTTTTTCCCGAATCAGTTTTACCTGCGTGCAATATTTCATTTAATCTTTTAACTAACTTTTGTGAAATTCCGTTTCGATCCGCCGCTTCAATTACTTCAATGCATTCATCAAGATCTAGCCAAACCCAGTCACTTTCTTTACTTGCTGACATAAAAACACCGCTTGCCTTCACCAAAAAACGATTGCGACTACGGTCAAATGTTGCGGCATTTCCTTCAGCCAAAATCGCCAAATCAAGTTCTGGCTTTCCAGCATTACGGGCAAAATCATTTAATTCTTTGGTAACTTTTTTCATCGCATCTCAATCTTTGCAATCTCGGAATAACGCGCTCTGATTGCTGAAATTTCGGCTCGTTTCTGTGGAATTAGTTTTCCAGTAACTAAGCCACTTTCCATAACAACTTTACGTGCGCTCTGCATATCTTTAATTTCACCGGCAGAAATCGCTTGCACAACAGCATTTCCAATTGCAGTCGCTTCTACCGGGCCAGTGATCACAGTTCTATTGCAAACATCAGCGGTGAGCTGTGATAAATATTGATTTTGCGAACCACCACCAACTATATGAATTTCCTGCATCGGAATTTGTGCGCACTTTTCTAAGACATCAAAGGTTTTGGCATATTGCAGAGCCAGCGATGAAAAAACTGTGGCGGCAATTTCACCTGGCGTAGTTGGAATCGGTTGGTTAGTTTCGCGGGCAAATCTTTGAATTCGTTCAATCATATTTTCTGCATGGATAAAAATAGATGCGTCAACATGAATCAAAGTGCGCCAAGGATCTTTTACCGACTGTGCCAATTCAACTAATTGGGCGTATGAATACTTTTCACCTTTAGATTCAAAATCTCTTCTGACTTCCTGGATTAACCACAGACCCATTACATTTCTAATTAAGCGATTTGTTTTACCGTAGCCGCCTTCATTTGTGAGGCGTTCTTTCAATGTAGTTTCATTTGTGAAGAATCGATTAAGTTCTACCCCAAGCAGTGACCAAGTTCCAGAGGAGATAAAACCACTTCCAGGTTGCGCAAATGGTGTTGCAACAACCGCCGAAGCGGTGTCGTGACTACAAGTTGCGATACACGGCAAATCAAAAAAACCCGTTTCATTTTGCCAAGATTTACTAAGTTTTCCCCTCAGGCTGCCGGGCATTTGCACTGGTTGGAATAGCCGTTTTGGAATATTTAAATCGTCAGCGAGTTTTTCTGCCCACTTATTGTTAATCGCATCGTAAATGCCTGATGTAGTTGCGATGGTGTATTCGGTACCTGCAACATCTGTCAACGCTAGCAAGATTAAATCTGGCATATAAATAATGGCTTTAGCCAGTTCAAACTCTCTTGGATTATTCTGAGCTATCGCGAAAAGTTGATAAATGGAATTAACTTCTAATAATTGCGAACCAGTTTCATTGTGTAATCGATCTAGACCAACCTTTTCCGCCGCTTTTGCCAACATGCCATCGGTTCGATGATCGCGATAAGAAACCGGTAAATCGATTAACTTATTATTTTCATCAATGAAAGCAAAATCTAAACCCCAGGTATCAACCGCGATTGATTTGAAATCTGATTTATTAGGCACCGCTTTAAGAGCATTTTTTATATCGCTGAGCATCTGTGGAAAATCCCAACAGCGCCGACCATATTTATCTTTTGTAACTGGAGTGGCAAACCTACTTATTTCAATAGTTGAGATTTTTTCGCCAAACTCGACGGATACCAAGCGCCCACTTTCAGCGCCATAATCGAGAGCGAGATACTTTCCCACGCCAAAACTTTACATAGATTCTCAGGTAATTAGTAAATAAGGTAAATCTTAAAAATATATAAATATTGGTATCCGTGGTTTCGGTAATGCCTTCGTGGTGGTAGCCTCGCTCAGAATATTTTCCATGGTGAACAGGGGTAAATGAGTGTCCAAATCGGGCGATCTCGTCTTATCAATTTCTAATTTACAAAAACGTTTTGGTGGCGCAATTGCGTTAAAGGGTGCCAGTATTAAAGTACGCGCCGGAGAAATCCATGCTCTACTTGGCGAAAATGGTGCCGGCAAATCAACCCTGTTAAAAGTTTTAGCTGGAGTTCATACTCCTGAAGATGGAGTAATTAAATTATTTGATAAAGATTTCATCACTGGTTCGCCGCAAAGTTCTATCGCTCAAGGTATTGCGGTGATTTACCAAGAGCCATCGTTATTTTTAGATTTAACCTTGGCGGAAAATGTTTTTATCGGTCGACAACCAATGAAATCTGGCCGAATTGATTGGGCATTTGCAGCAGCGGAAGCTAAAAAACTTTTTAATCAACTTGGTGTCGATCTTGATCCAAATCGCGTAGCCAGAGGACTTTCAATTGCCGATCAGCAAGTAGTTGAAATTGCTAAAGCATTATCGATGGATGCCAAAGTAATTTTGATGGATGAACCAACTGCTGCGTTATCTGCCTCAGAAGTAGCACGTTTGATGACAGTTATGCGTAGCCTGCGCGATAGTGAAAAGGCGGTTATTTTCGTAAGCCACCGCCTTGATGAAGTATTTGAAATCTCAGATTTCATAACTGTGATGCGCGATGGTGCAACAGTGAGTGAAGCGAAAAAATCGGCCACAAATTTACAACAAGTCATTAAAGATATGGTCGGTCGAGAATTAACTGAAA
>CAXBQO010000075.1:0-5314 GCA_963977945.1 uncultured bacterium | reverse complement strand
TGACCAACTAATTTTTCGGCACCTGCTTGATCCAAAATAACTCTTGAATCAGCCAAACTTGCAGTTGCAAAAGCCAATCGACTTGGCACATTTGCCTTGATCAAACCAGTCACAACATCAACACTTGGTCTTTGAGTTGCGATAACTAAATGAATTCCTGCTGCACGAGCAAGCTGAGTAATTCTTACTACCGCATCTTCAACATCGCGCGGGGCAACCATCATTAAATCGGCTAACTCATCAACCACAACAAGTAAATATGGATAAGGCTCTGCATTGTCTTGATCATTTAAAGCTTTAACTTTTCCAGCTTTAACTGCTTTGTTGTAATCATCAATGTGTCTAAATCCATGAGCGTGAAGGGAGTCGTATCTAACTTCCATTTCTTTTACAACCCATTGCAGAACTTCTGCAGCTTTCTTTGGGTTTGTCACAATAGGAGTTATTAAATGTGGCACGCCTGCATAAGCGGCAAGTTCAACTCTTTTTGGATCTATCAAAATCATTCGCACTTCACTTGGAGTTGAACGCATTAAAATTGAAGTGACTAAAGAATTAATGCAGGAAGATTTTCCAGCACCTGTCGCACCAGCAATCAAGATGTGTGGCATCTTGGCAAGATTTGCGCAAATTACTGAACCTTCGACATCTTTACCTAATCCAACTACTAAAGGATGTTTCTCTTCAAAAGCTACATTTGAATTTAATAAATCAGATAATGCAACAAGTTCTCGATCCGAATTTGGTATTTCAACACCAATTGCAGATTTTCCAGGAATCGGAGACAAAATTCTTACATCAGCACTTGCCACTGCGTATGCAATATTTTTTGATAAAGCTGAAATCGCTTCTACTTTTACGCCGCTACCAAGTTCTACTTCATAACGTGTGACAGTTGGACCACGCATAAAACCTGTGACTTCTGCGTCGACTTCAAATTGATTAAATAATTGAGTCAACGCTGCAATTACCGCGTCATTTGCCTTGGTTTTCCCCTTTCCAGCAGGAATAGTTCGTAACGACTCAGGATCAGGTAATTCATATTTCGTATCGCTTGAAAGAAGCAATTGTTGTGGTCGTGGTTTTGAAGTTGAAGCAGATGAAATTGTGGTGGATTTGGTTAGTGGCGTTGTATTTTCCATCATTGGTTCAACCGGAAAATCTTCTGGCTCAACTGAAAACTCTTCCGCCGCGGTAGAAAACTCTTGAACAAGTGGGGTTTCAAATGGCGGCGTGTCATTAATTTCAAACTCTTGTGCCGCATTCTTTGATGCTCTTGATTCTCGAATAGCTTTTACTTTGCCAATTCCCCTGCCACCAAATTTGAATACCGAAATTAGGTTGCGCATCATTTGGGCGACTGAGGTTTTAGTAATGATCAATACCCCGAAAATAAACAAAATAACTAGTATTGGAATTGCTAAAAGTTCAGTTACGAGTGCCACTAACGGCTTTGACACCCCGTATCCCACCCATCCGCCACCAGAGCGAATTGCGGTCGAATCAGTACCAACTGAACCATTAAAAATATGTACCAACGCGGTTGCTGAAATTAAAAGTAATAGTGCGCCAATAGTTATTCGGCCAGTATCTTTACTTTTATCTGGAACTCGAAAGATTCGATAAGAAAGATATAAAAAGATAACCGGAACTATGTTGGCGAGTTTGCCAACTGCACCAAATAAAAATGAGTGCATCGCATGACCAAATAAATTATCAATTGCTAGCCATGTTCCGGCTGCACTCAGTAGGGCAAAAATCAATAATAAAAATGCAAAACCATCTCGGCGATGTGTTTCATCTAAATCTTTTGCACCCCGAAAAATAAATCTAATTACATAACCAAATGCGCCAGAAATACCGCGCCAAATAAATGCCAGAAATGCAAGTATGGTGGTAAATACACCGGCAGTTTTAGATTTGTTTTTACGTTTTGCCACAAACTAAGCCTAAAGAAGAGAAAAAATTTTTAAGAGTTGGCTCGCCGTCAGACTTCTAAAACCACTGGCACAATCATCGGTTTTCGCCGATGTTCTTCACCAACCCAACTTCCGATTGTTCTACGAACAACCTGCGAAAGTTGATGTGTGCCATTGATGCCACCTTTAACTGCGCGAGTTAATGCAGTTTCAATATCACCTTTTACTTCATTAAAAAGATTTGGATCTTCAGTAAATCCGCGGGCATGAATATCAGGACCGGCAATTATTTTTCCGCTTTGTGCATCAATTACAACAATGACTGAGATAAATCCTTCTTCACCTAAAATCAACCGATCTTTTAGTGAGTTTTCGGTAATTTCGCCAACGGTTTGGCCATCAACATAGATATATCCGCACGGAATCACCCCACTGATATCAGCGTGACCCTCAGCTAAATCAACCGCCATTCCATTTTCAACAATTACCGTTTGATTTTCTTTCAAACCAGATTGCATCGCTAAATCTGCATTAGCTCTCATATGTCGCCACTCACCGTGAATTGGCATCACATTTTTAGGTTTAACAATTTCATAGCAATGTAGTAATTCACCTGCAGATGCGTGACCTGAAACGTGAACTAATGCATTTGATTTATGAACAACTTTGGCACCAAATCTAGTTAGTTCATTTATCACTCGATAAACCGATTTTTCATTTCCAGGAATAAGAGATGAAGCCATAATTACCGTATCGCCTTTACCAATACGAATTTGATGATCACCATTTGCAATGCGCGATAGCGCTGAAAGTGGCTCACCTTGCGAACCAGTGCAGATTAAAACTACTTTTTCACCATAATCATCAATTTCATCTTTTTCAATAATCGCGTCAGGTTGCACCCGTAGAAAACCTAATTCTTCGGCCATCTGCATATTTCGCACCATGCTTCGACCTACGTATGCAACTTTGCGATTGTTTTTTACGGCAACATCAATAACTTGTTGCACGCGATGAACATGTGAAGCGAAAGATGCCACCACAACACGTTTTTTTGTTTCGCGAATAACTTGATCTAATACCGGAGCAATTTCTTTTTCAGCAACTGTGAAACCTGGAATATCTGCGTTTGTTGAATCCACCATAAATAAATCCACACCAGATTTTCCGAGGGATGCAAAACCTTCTAAGTCTGTGGTTCTGCCATCTAGTGGAACTTTGTCCATTTTAAAGTCACCGGTATGTAAAACTGTGCCAGCGCCAGTTTTTATTGCTACCGCTAATGCATCAGGAATCGAATGGTTAACTGCAAAAAACTCGAGATCAAACGGACCGACTTTAATTTTTTGTTTTTCTTTAACTAAAAGTGTGGGAGAAGTAATTCGGCGTTCTTTTAATTTTTCCGTAACAAAAGCCAAAGTCAATCTCGAACCAATTAATTTAATGTTACTTCGCTCGCGCAATAAGTAAGGCAGCGCACCAATATGATCTTCGTGGCCATGAGTGAGGAAAATTCCTTCAATGTCATGCATGCGCTCTTTTAAATATGAAAAATCCGGCAAAATTAAATCGATACCAGGGGTGCTTTCATGTGGTAACAGCACGCCGCAATCGACAATCAACAATTTAGATTCATATTCAAAGACCGTCATATTTCGGCCGACTTCACCTAAACCGCCCAGCGCAATAATGCGCAAGGTTTTAGCTTTTAATTTTGGTGGAAAAGGTAAATCTGGGTGGGGATGATTCACTTAAATTAACTTGACTCCACCCTGTTGCAAATCAATTTTCAATTGTTTGATCTGCTCATCGGTAGCGTCAACAAGTGGCAATCTGGTGTGACCGCCTGGTAATCCCATAAGTGTTAGCCCCGCTTTGCTAAGAATCGCACCTTGTGTGCGGAATGTGCCAATAAAAACTGGCAAAAGTTGTTGGTGAATCTCTAACGCTTTCTTGCTGTCACCGGCAAACCATGCAGTCAACATTGCCTTTAGTTGATTGCCAACTGTGTGACCACAAACTGAAATAAATCCGACTGCGCCAACAGATAACAAAATTAAATTCAAAATATCATCACCGGAATAAACTGGAATCTGACTGCGCTTTATAACTTGCGAAGTTGCAGCTGGATCTCCCTTGGCATCTTTAAGCGCCGCTACTTTTGGATGTTCGGCTAATTTACAAATTGTGTCAGTTTCAATTTCGACACCGGTTCGTTTTGGAATGTCATACAAAATAATTGATAAATCTGTTGCATCTGCCATCGCTTTAAAGTGAGCATAAACTCCGGCTTGCGGTGGTCGGTTGTAATACGGCGAAACAACCAAAAGACCATCGGCTCCGGCTTTGGCGGCACGTTTTGCTTGTTCAACTGAATGAGATGTTTCATTATTTCCAGCTCCAGCAATAATTTTTATTTTTTCGCCAACAACTTTGCGAACAACTTTAATTAGTTCATCTTTTTCATCATCAGATGTTGTTGGTGCTTCACCAGTTGTTCCGTTTAAAACGATTCCGTCGTGGCCAGTAGCAACGAGGTGGGCTGCAATTTTCTCTGCCCCAGACCAATCGAGTTCACCGCTTTTTTTAAATGGTGTAACCATTGCGGTAAGCATGCGACCAAAAGGAGCATTAATTGGTGCAGACATAGGTAAAGGCTACCGCTTAACTACGGCGAGACGCGGCCAGATTTTTCAAAAGCAGCGTAAGTAATGGGCATTAACTTGGCAAAGTGTTGCTCCATCTTCTCCGCCACCATTTCAATCTCCCGTTGCGGGTAAGAAGGAAAATGTGAACCTTCGCGTGCAGTGCGCAATGATAAAAAGTTCATTAAAGATCTTGCGTTCATCGTGACATACATTGATGAATAAAGTGAGACCGGCAAACAAGCGCGGGCAACTTCGCGAGCAACGCCGGCTGCTAATAATTTTTGATAATTTTGATAAGCCAAAATGCAACTTTCTTTAATTGCTGCAACAGTCATTTCATATTGTTCTTTTGTGCCATCAACAAATGAATATGAACCAGGTTTTCCAACCTGTACTAATTTTCTTTCAGTTCCAGGAACATAAAACACCGGCCGAAGTTCGCGATAGCGACCACTTTCCTCGTTATATGAAGCGATTCGATGACGCATAAACTCTCTAAATACAAATATTGGTGCGGAAATAAAAAAGGTCATTGATGTGTGTTCGAAGGGTGAACCATGTCGTTCCCGCGCTAAATAATTAATTAATCCGGCATCTCGACTGGCATCAGTACCAACTGCTTCTAAAGATTTTTCACCAGCGGTTGAAACTCGCGCTGCCCAAACTACATCGGCATCACTTGCACTGGACTTAACTAATTCAACAGTGACATCGTCACGAAAGATGATTTCTTCACTCACAGGCGGG
>CAXBQO010000074.1:0-5506 GCA_963977945.1 uncultured bacterium | reverse complement strand
TTGATAATCGACAAGCTATTGGCACGAATTTTTTGAAATTTGAAATAGCTCGTAAAAAGTTTGAGGAAACCAATAGATATAACACCCAGCCACTACTTCTTGTTGCAGATAAATCTAATCTCCGCAAATATGGTTGGGATGGTTCAATAGCGAGTTTTGAGGAATATGAACTTGCAATTAGAGATCCTTATTCAGAAATTCTCAATTTACATCCAATTTTTTTGATTATCAGAGATTGAATTGGAATCCAATATCTGTTCCTATTCCCTATGTCTGACCTAATGGCTAATATAGGTTGCAGTTCAAGATCAATTGAATCCAAATTAGGCTTATGAGGAAATTTTTGTTCGAGTCCCTCACAACCCACTTACGAGCGTAAGTGTGACTGAAATGCCTGCCGGAAGTTAGCAATAACCCGGCGGGTATGAATCACGCAGTCAGTGGCTTGCAGGAACATATTCCCTGAAAAATTCATCAAGGGACAAAATGGACTTCGCACTAGAAAGAATCAGAACACTTAAACCTGATCAGTTGAGCAAAGAATTTTTGCTTGAGATTGCTTGGTTATACGACCGCATTGTTAAGACTGGATCGAAAGTTCCAGTAGTTGATCTTGCGTTTGAGTTGGTTTGGCCGATTGATTTTGTTGGCGAGTGCGTGAGAAATGCGATTGATTTGGGGTTGATTCACTCTCCCAAAAAAGGTTCAAATGGTGGGTTGATTACTAAAAAGGCTTTGAAGATGTTGGGGCAGGTGGACAGGTAAATTTAATTTCTGTATTAAATTTTTGAATTAAACGTTTCTGAAATCGGGCTGTTAATCAAAATAAGCGCAACGATTACGAGTAGCAGCGCAATGATTCCGATTGAAACTTTTTTGCCAGCACGTTGAGGTAATCCACCGATAAAACTTTGGCGATCTGCGCTTAAATCTTTTAGAACATTTGCAAAATGAAATGCGACTCCGAGCAGAGAACTTGTAGCGAGTACCCAAAGTGGTGGAGCTTTATCGACGGCGTAAAAAATGCTGGCGGGAAGTGCGGCGAGGGCGATGAAATATGGCAAGGGTGAGAGCGGCGAGAATTTGAAGTAAAAGTTGTAGGCAATTCCGCAACCGACTCCGAGTAAATAAACCGCGCCACCTTTGATTCCGAGTGGGCCAATTAGGTTTGCGATGATTGCAATTGGCAGAAGTAAGAATGTGATGCGAGTAAGTGATGAAACAGTGAGTTGGCCATTTACTAGTGGTTTGTTTTGGCGATTGTGTTTGAGATCGTCTTGGTAATCGTAAATGTCATTGCTCCAGCCGATTATTAATTGGCCTAAGAAAACGGTGAATGCGATGCCAAGTGCTGTGCTTATTTGCGAAAGAAGTGTGGCCAAAGTGAATGAGATTGTGGTTATCAGCATTGTTGGGCCAAAGTGGGCGGCTTTGGCCAGTGCTTTGGTTTTGCTAAACATGTTTAAAGGTTAGCAAGTGGGATTAGTTACTTTTTAAAGTGTTGGGTAATCCAATCTGTAAAGGTAGCCCATTGCGATTGAACCCAAGGCACGAAGGAATTAGTCCAAGAATTCCAAGTATCCATTGGCGAGTTAATAAACGCTTGAATTGATTTAGGAATATCAACTTTGGCAACTAAGAGAGCCAAAATAGCAAGTATGAATAGTGAACCAAATATATGTATTGAACGACTCAGTTTTCTTTCAAATCTAAATTTGTGTTTATTGGTAAAAAGATCAGTAAACGAAAATAGAAATGACGGAACCATCATCACTACATAGGAAGTAAGTAAAACACTCTCAGTAGATTTGATTTGAGGAATTACATATTTTTGCATCAAAA
Organism: uncultured bacterium; assembly: GCA_963977945.1. Classification (GTDB taxonomy): domain Bacteria; phylum Actinomycetota; class Actinomycetes; order Nanopelagicales; family Nanopelagicaceae; genus CALMJB01. The sequence goes on along the minus strand of CAXBQO010000074.1, from coordinate 3,664 downwards.
TTCCGATTGCGGCCAAAGTAACGATTCGTAAGACACCTTCAGGCATTATGTAGCCGGTCAAATTAAACTTTTTGAATCTGTGCCCCACTAAGCCGAGAAGTTGAGGAACAAGAGTCAGCGATAATCCGGCGATCAAATATTTATTCCAACCAATGTATGGCACTACTACAAGTAGAAATAGTGCGGTCTTGGTAAGAATGCTCCGGATTTTTTGGATGTAACCAGTGCTTGGTAAATCAACGTGAAGTCTCTTGATTCCGTATGGATATAAATACCATGCAATATCTTCAAGCATTAAACGAATTACTGTTGCAATTCCTGTTAATACTCCAATTTGCACAGCGGATTTGGTTATTGGCAATTGGAAACCAAACATAGACGGTAGAAAACCAATCATGTTTGTAACTGCCCAACCGACGAGAATTGAACCTATTACATAATCACTTAAGCGATTTCTAAATGATTCATAATCCGAGACATGGCGATGCAGTTTTCTTACCTTGCTGATTAATAAACCTGGTGCGAAGAACAACATGGTGTAGAAAAGAGCAAACAATGACATATCTACGGTATTTAGATTTCCGTTAGCAAAGATGAAATTCACATACAAAAGCGCTGCAACAAAACCAGCAAATGAATCAAAGATTCCGATAATTATTAGCGCGGTTGTGAATGCAACTCCCATTGGAACAGCGGCGTTGTTTATATGTAATAAACCAAAATAGGTAATCACGATTGCAGCGATGTTTAATACCCAGGCTAAATTGCCAAAAATTGCCCGAAGATATCTGGCGTCAAGAATTATTCGGCCTAGTAAATTAAATTTTTTGCCAAAAAATAATGCCAGACGCTTTGGAATATCATCAAAACTATTGAAAATCTTTTGATTTATATACCAACGTCGATCTCCCCAACCACGTCTTACTTCTACTTGATGCATATCGCCAGCGTTTAGGTTTGGTGGGTCAGGTGGTAATTCCATTTGATTTGAGGAATCAAAATCTTCGCGCCGTCTAAAACCAAGAATTGTTGAGAAAGCAGCAGCGGCTACTGCAAAAAATGTAATGGTTTGGTCAGGATTTTTTGCTGGATTAAAAGGAATATTGGTGCGCTGACTTTGAATAGAAACTAAATCAGGACATTGATTATCAAAATGCAGTTCGCCTTTTAGATCTTTGCAGAAAAGTGCGGTTTGAGTGCTGATTACTCCGTTGTCGTCGTAGACCTGCACCTGTAATTCATGAAAACCAGGTTCTAAATCGCTCGGGATATTTAAGTCTTTAGCGTTAAGTGCCGGGACATCTCCAGTTAGCAAAGTATCAAGAATGACTTGCGGATCTTTTGCTTGGCTAGATTGAATGCTGATGAATGGGATTGTTATCAGCAATGTCACCATCAATATATTTCTTATTTTCACTTAACCGTCACCTTCACTCTCTGGTTCTTTTTTGCTCCATCTACTGCTATTTGTGCTGACTTCTTTAGATCTTGATTAATAGTTGGCGTGATTTCGATATTGACCTTGGAATTTGGGTTGGAGTTAATAATCTTGTTTACTTCCGCTGGGGTCTCTGGTGTGCTGGTCTTAGTTAGGCCATTTAGCATCACTACTGTGGCTTTGATTTTTAAGCCTTTCACTAAACCACTTAGCAATATGTCGGAATTATTGGTGCCAGATTTTGCACTTAACTGAATTTGATTAGGGCTTATTTGAATAACGGTCTTCTCTGGGCTCTGGCTAACCTCGACTTTGCGATCTGCAGTTGTAGTAGTCGATTTTGAAGTTGTAGTGGATGAAGTGGCTGATGAAGTGCTTGATTTTGGTGTGCTGACTGCAACTGGTGTGCTGTTGTCTTTTGGAATCACAATCACTGTTGAGCCAGCTGGTACTGGTTGGCTAACTCCAAAGTTTTGAATTGCTTGTAGTGGTTTAACGGTAATAGTTATGGAGTTTGAATCTGCCGCTTTGTAATCTGCATTAGAAGATTTAGTAGCGGTGATGGTGCAGCTTCCCTCTTTAAGTGCGGTGATTACTCCGCTGCTATTTATTGAACACAAACCTGTTCCAGATACTGAGTAGGTTGTGCCAGAGCCTGAAATGCCACCAGATAGATCTATTTGCAGAGTTTGTCCAAACTCAATTTCAGTTTTACTAACTGAAATTGTTACCGGTGGTTGAACTTTGCTAGGTGGTGGTGGACCGACTGGAACTGGTGCTGGTGCAGGTATTGCATTCCATTGTGCATACAAAGTGAAGTCAGAAGTTTGTCCATGTGAGTATGGAAATGTAATTGCGCTGCCACCAGAAGAGGATGTGAACCAACCGGCGAAGGTGTAACCAGAGCGAGTGGGTGATCCAGGTGAGGCAGAGATACTGCCACTTGATGCGGTTGTGCCAGAGCTTATGGCAGAGCCACCTTGGGAGTTGTAGGTGATGGCTAATGTGTTTGCACTCCATATTGCATAAAGAGTTGTGGTTTCAACAACTGAAATATTTGAATTATTTGAGTAGGAAACACTTCCGCTAGCGGTAGTTGACCAACCAGAGAAGGTAAAACCAGTTTTACTAAAAGAATTTGAAGTTATGGCAATTGCAGAATCAGCAACTGTCGTTAGAGATGACATAGAACCACTAGTTGCAGTATTTGAATCAAAACTTATTGGAATTGAATTTGCCGTCCATTTTGCAAACAATGTGGCATTTCCAGAAATTGTTCCGCTCGATGGATAAGTTGCATTAGCTGAATAGTTTGTGCCACCACCATTGGCTGCAGAATTCCAACTTGAGAATGAATAACCGGTGCGAGTTGGAACTGAAGAAGTTACCGCAACATTTCCGCCAGAGACTGTGGTTTGGGTATCAATGCTTGATCCACCCTGAGAGTTATAACCCAGGCTATAGGTGTTTCCATAACTTGCAACCGCAACCAAAGATGTTTTAGGTGTTAAAGCCGAGCCAGTTAAATTTCCAACAGTTAGATTATCAAATTCAAAACCATTTCCGGTCGTTGATAAATTCATTTTTGTAAATGTGATTGAGTTTTGTGCAAATATGTGTACATATGTAAATGGCTCGTTGGAATCCATACCTGATGTATTGCGTGGATGTCCAAAATAATTACCTTTTGTATATGTGGTTGTGCTATCTAAAGCTGTGACTGAACCACTTGTACTATGGCAACTTGCATCTCCAACTAATGTGCAAACATCATCTACAGTTATAGTAAGAACTAACGCATTATTTTGATAAACCTTGACAGAATTTCCATTAGAACCAGCCGACCACCAAAAACCGATGTAATTCATAGGCTGCGAGAAAGTGATTGTTGTTCCATCTGAATTAAAAATTCCTGGTGAATCTGATTGAGTTGCTGAAGTGCCGGTTGTGGCTGTTTCGGAAGTAGTGAGAGCGCCTCCATAAACATATGAATTTGCAGATCCATTACCGTGTGAATTCTTTAGTATTCGGCAGCTATCACCTGCACCACCTGGGAATGAGTAAGTACCCACATTTCCGATTCCGCCGACATTAGTTGTTGGGCAAGTAGCATTATCTGCTACGCCAGTGGAATCGTAACTATCTGTCACTGTCATTCCTGGATATAAAGCTGAATTAGATAAATATGAACCTTGAACGTATGGTGCATCGATATAAACACCAAAA
>CAXBQO010000073.1:0-5622 GCA_963977945.1 uncultured bacterium | reverse complement strand
CAATGGACATTGCAAACGCCGCCTTGTTTTTAGCATCAGAAAAATCAAACTGGATTACCGGCACTGAATTTTTAGTTGATGGTGGATTGCTTTCCGGTTATAACCCAATGTTTAAATTGGTTGAAGGTTCAGATAGAAAGTAATGCCAAGTAACACTTTGCCTTCATTCACTATTCGTGGGGCAACTGTTATTGATGGCAGTGAATCGGCACCAGTTCGTGCTGATGTAAGTGTGATTGAAGGCAAGATTGCCGAAATCGGCAAAATAATTAAAGGCAATGAAGTTGGCGAAATTATTGATGCCAGCGGTTTAACTTTGTCACCTGGTTTTATAGATATGCATTCGCATTCAGATTTAAGAGTCATTTCTGATCCGGAAAATATTGCAAAAGTTTCGCAGGGAGTTACCACAGAAATAGTTGGCCAAGATGGTCTTAGTTATGTGCCGTGCGATGAGGTGACACTTGCAGAATTACGAAAGCAATTATTTGGTTGGAATGGTGATCCGAGTGAAATTGATTGGTCAATGCGCGATGTCGCAGGGTATTTAAATCAGATTGATAATGGCAGTTCGGTGAATGTGGGTTACTTATTGCCACACGGTTCAATTCGAATGTTGGCTTGTGGTTTCAGCCAAGAACCAGCAACTGCCGATCAGATGCGGCACCAATTAGATTTAGTTGAGACTGGAATGAAACAAGGCGCACTTGGTATGAGCGCAGGTCTTACATATGTTCCAGCGATGTATGCATCAGATGATGAAATCACAGAATTAAATAAAGTAGTCGCAAAATACGATGGGTTTTATAGCCCACATCATCGAAATTATGGTGCGAACTTTTTAGATGCAGTTGCAGATTGCATTAGTATCGCAAGTAAGTCTGGTTGTAAGTTGCACCTAACCCATTGTCATATGAGTCATCCAAAATTTCATGACAAAACAGATCAGCTTTTTGAATTAATTGATAAAGCCAGCACTAATAAAGTTCGAATCACTCTAGATTCGTATCCTTATTTGGCAGGTTCAACTTACCTACATGCTTTATTGCCATCCTGGTCAGCCGCACAAGGAATGGATGGCATCGTAAAAATGATTAATGATCCATCTAGTCGAGCCAGAATTATTGAGAATTTGAATGTAACCGGCTCTGATGGAAATCACGGTGGAACCGTAAATTGGCCAAGCATTGTTATTGCCAGCGTTGAGAAAAATTCAAACTTTAAATTTATCGGAAGAAAATTAATTGAATGTGCGGAAGAGGTTGGTAAAACTCCGGTTGATTTTTATTTAGATTTAATCGCTGATGAGATCGGAAGAGTTTTATGTATTTTGCACTCTGGATACGAACCAAATGTTCGCAAAATTATGCAACGTGACAACCATATGGTTGGAACCGATGGAATATTGGCTGGTAAAAAACCGCACCCGAGGGCTTATGGAACTTTCACTCGTTACCTCGGTGTTTATGCCCGTGAAGAAAAAGTTATTTCATTAAGTGGAGCGGTGGCTCGAATGACTGGCAGACCTGCAAAATTACTTCGACTTAAAGATCGAGGCTTAGTAAAGGTTGGGTATCGAGCAGATTTAGTTCTGTTTGATGATCTTTCAGTAATAGATCTGGCTACTTATGAGAACCCACATCAATTATCGAAGGGCATCGAAAGAGTATTGATAAATGGCCAAACCACTTGGAAAAGTGGCAAACGTACCGATTTACTTCCTGGTCAGGCGATTCGCGCCAACGCTTGAGTTACCCAGTTCAGATTAATTTCTCGCCAAGTATCAAATAAATAGAAATCAATTGAAGTTACTTTTGCTTTATCTAAAATTTTAACTTTCTCAAATAAATTTTCCAGGCTGTCACAATCTGGGAAAGTAGGTCTAATAATCGCGCGCAATTCAGTCTTAATTTCGGTGCGGTAGTGAGCTACCAATTTTTGAAAATCTTGTAAATCTTTTCGGTACATCAAAGGTAAATAGGCATCACAACTGGAACTCAATTTTTGATTATCTATTCCAATCTGCCAAGAGTCATTTAGTACTTCATTGTTTTGAAAATTAATTAATGGCGCTTGGTCTTCATAATAGATTTTTACACCAAATTTTTTGCCAATTTGGTAGACCGTTTTATAAAGATCGGATAGGGTTTTTTCTCTAACTAACAAGTAATTTAAAATCTCTTCTCCCAAGATTTCTTGTAAGACTGGCTTTGAAAGATTTTTACCAATCCAAGGATCTTGCTCTTCAAAAAATGGTTTAAGTGCGGTTTTGATTGATTTCTTTAATGCTTCAGCGCCAGCAAAGTTTTTAGTACAAAACGGGCAAAAACATAGTGACAATAAGAATTTTGTTACTTGGCTCATCTGCAAAAATAATCGCTCATGATGTTCACCGTGATCAAAACCATGAAACTGTAATGATTCAACTGAAATACTTTTAAAACCGCGGCTAGCAAGATCTGTCACTAAACCCTCTACATAAAGTTTTACTTTTGGATTGCTTGGGCAAAGTTCAGACTGAAATCGAGTGCCATACACATTCTGGATATAACACTCAGAATTTGTTTTGAAAAAACTAGAATTATGTAAGAAAACCGCCCAAGCATTTATTTCAAAGTTATCTCTAACCTGAAAGATTGAATCTAGTAAATTGTTATTTTGCAGATGTGATTCTTTTAAAGGTATCAATGATTCGGCTGGATAATTTTTATTTTCCGGCAAATAATAATGAAAACCATCTTTTGGATAAATTAATTCACCGTTTTTCATTGGCGAAAAATCTCGGCTGGCGTGGTAATTGACCGCCAGATTGATTCCGGTGAATCCAGAATCTGCCAGTTTAGTTATTAAAGATTTAGAGTCAGTATCGTTAAATGATTGCGTAAAGATAAACGCATTTGATTTCACTATTTAACGCTTCCCGCGGTTAAGCCTCCCACTAGGTAACGCTCAATTGCTATGAACAAAACTACTACCGGCACGATTGCCATTATTTGAGTGGCAAACAAGTCTTCCCAAGCGATGTCATATTGACCGATAAAAGTAGTAATACCAATAGAGATTGGGTATTTATCGATTGTGCTCATCAGTGTTAATGCGACTGTAAATTCATTCCAAGTGGCAACAAACGTGAAGATAATCGCGGTGACGATTCCGGGAAGCGCTACCGGCAAAGTGATTCGACGCAAAGCTTGTAATCGGTTGCAGCCATCAATCATCGCCGACTCTTCAATCTCTTGCGGAACAGTGCTAAAAAATCCTGACAGTAACCAAACTGAAAATGCTAAATTAAATCCGGCATTCACAATTATTAATGCAACATAAGTATTTAATCCATTGAAGAATTTAACTTCCCGGAAAATTCCAATGATCAGCGCGGTAGGGGAAAACATTTGGGTAGCAAGAACTAAAAGTAAAAATACTCCACGGCCTTTAAATTTAGCTCGAGCAACGTAATAAGCCGCTGGGATTGAAACCAACAGCACGATCAACGTCGCGAAAATTGAAACTAATAATGAAGATTTCATGAAACCAGCGATTGGATACTCTTTCCAAACATTTAAATAATTGGACCACATCCATTGCTTTGGTAAATGTGTTACTTGTTCGGCATAAATCTCATCGTGTGGCTTCAAAGATGAGACAAACATATTTATGTAGGGATAAAGGAAAAACCAAGCTATTAAGTAGGCACTAAACATCGTTGCCAATTTTTTCGGAGTGAACTTTGCTTGGCTAATTTTGCTACTCATAGTTCCATCCGAGTCGCTTTGGTAATTTTTAAATAGATTGAAACGATGATCAAAATAATTATGAAGTTAATTGTTCCCATCGCAGTTGATTGCCCCATGTTGAACTCGGTGAAAGCCAATTTATATGCATACACAGTTGTGGTCGAAGTGTCATAACCAGGTCCGCCGCGAGTTAGCGCATAGATGATTGGGAAGGAGTTAAAAACATTTATTAAATTGATTATGGTGGCAATCAGTAAAGAATTGCGAAGCAATGGAAACTTGATTTTTCGGTAGGTGGTCCAACTAGTAGCGCCATCAACTGATGCGGCTTCCAAGATGTCATTAGGAATCGACTGCAGACCAGCCAGCAATACAAATGTTGTAAATGGCACAGATACGAAAATTGCGATCCAAATAAGCACCCAGAAGGAAAATCGTGGGTCTCCGAGCCAATCAACCGGCTCCTCTTGAATGCCTAACTCTTGCAAGGTCAAATTCAATTCGCCCGCGGTTAAATCAAGAATCCATTGCCAAACTGTTGATGTCATAACAACAGAGGCAGCCCACGGGACAATCAAGGCCCACCTTACATATTTTCGACCGGGAAACTTTTGATTAATTAATTGGGCAAGAGGCAGTGAGATTAAAACCGTTACTGCTACAACTGTAAATACCCAGAAAAAGGTGCGGATGAGAATCGGAGCCACATTCCCGTTTGTGAGTAGGTCTTTGTAATTTTCTAGACCTTGGTAACCACCAATTTGACCGGCATCGTTAATTTTTGAAAATGAAATTCGGATTAATTCGATAGCGGGCCAAACCACAACCAGCAGAATTAAAAATATTGAAGAACCAACCCAAGGTAACGCTGATCTAAAACTATTTCGCGTTTTTAAATTGTTGGGCATTAGTCGATTTTATATGGTTAATATAAAAAGCAAACCGGGCTTTGATTTCTCAAAGCCCGGTTTGACATTTCTACCTAGTAACTATTTCTAATTACTTAGATTTACTTCGTTCCTGCCTCTTCAGCAGTCTTTTGGATTGCATCAAGTACTTTCTTTGCGTCTCCATTGATTGCGGTTCCGATTTGAGTCTGGATCGCACCGGCAACTTTTGGCCAAGCAGCTAGATCTCCTGGGTAGAAGATCGCGTTTGGCAAAGCGTTGATGAATGGCAACAATGATGAGTCAACAGCAGTTGAAGCTGACTTGGTTGCAGGGATGAATCCACCCGCTGCTTTTAAGAATGCTGCGTAGTTTGCTGGTTGATACAAGAAGTTCAACCACTTCGATACAGCGTCCTTGTTACCTGTCTTCTTAAATGCCATGAAGTAATCCTGTACACCTAAAGTGATTGACTTACCGTTTGGTGAAGCTGGGAATGGAGCAACACCGTAATCAACTTTGCTGTTGTAATCCTTCAATGTTGAAGGGAAGAACACAGAAGCGTTGATCATCGCAACTTTGCCTTGAGCAAATAGCTTGAAGGCATCGGTGCGGTTAGTTGTTGCTGGGTTTGGTTGAGTCAACTTAGCTTTTACTAATGACTTCAAGTAGTTCATTGTTTCAATGTTTGCAGCTGAGTTAATTACCCACTTGCTACCATCGAAATAACGTCCATTGTTTCCACCGGTCCAGATTTGGAACTCAGCTTGAGCTTCCTCTTGACCCAATGGAATCGCAATTGGATAAACCTTTGGATATTTAGCCTTGATCTTCTTAGCAGCTGCTGTTACTTCAGCCCAAGTTGTTGGAACTGCGCTTACGCCAGCACCATAAAGTAGAGCTTTGTTAACGAAGAACATACGAGCAGATGCAAGATCTGGCACAGCGTATTCAACACCGTTGTACTTCGAGTTATCGCGGAAAGCGGTTACGAAGTCTGA
>CAXBQO010000072.1:0-5725 GCA_963977945.1 uncultured bacterium | reverse complement strand
ATTAGTTGGGCAAAATCTGTATTTAATTAATCAACCGCTATTGCTTGGAATATCACCGCAAGATCACGTGGTAAATCCAAATTCTGCCCAAACTTTGCTTCGCCACATCAATTCTGTAAAAGTAATTCAAATAGTATTTCCAAATTCGTTTCACAACGTTGCGCTTGATTATGATTTAGAAAAACTTTGTACCGCTTCACGCGATTTTATAAATGAGATTGCCGGTTAACTTCTAGCTAAGTTAGCTGCTCCAACTAATCCGGCATCGTTTCCAAACTTTGCTGCCAAAACTTTTGGAATGTTACGATCTTTTCCAAATGGCATGTACTTAACCATCGATTCTGCTGCTGGCTTTATAAGTAATTCGCCAGCGTCAACAACGCCGCCACCAATAATTATTGCTTGCGGATCCAGAATTAATGTGTAAGAAGCCATCGCCATACCCAGCCAATCTGCTTGACGCTTGAAAGCGGCGAGAGCGATTTCATCATTTTCTCGGGCTGCGGCAGTAAGAATTGAACCAGTTAAGTTTTCCGGTTTGCCTTCAACTTTTGCAAGTAACGCAGCAGATTGCGCTGGTCGCTCTTGAATTAATTCTCTCGCGATACGAAGTAGTGCGGTTCCAGATGCATATTGCTCAATGCAACCTTTGGTGCCACAGCCGCAAAGTTGTCCATCTTTTTGCACAATCATGTGTCCAAATTCTGCGCCGGCGCCGGAGTAGCCGCGATGTAGATTGCCATCAACAATTAATCCGCCGCCCATTCCAGTTCCGATAATAAAAAACATCACCGGATTTAAATTTTGCGCTATTCCAAATTTATATTCAGCCCATAACGCCGCACTGGCATCGTTTTCGACAATAACTGGCAGGGAAATTTTTTCAGATAATAATTTTCCGATTGGGTAATTAGTGCAGTTAGAAATATTTGGTGAATCTATGATGGTTGAGCGATCCGAAGAAATTAAACCGGCCCAACTTAAACCGACACCAGTTATTTTCCCTGCAAACTGCGGATTTTGATTAATTTCCTGAACAATTTCAGTAATTACTTCAACTAACTGTGGTCCACCACTTTTTGGAGTGTCTTTTCGAACTCGAGAAATAATTTGACCATTTGAATCAACTACTCCGGCAAGAACCTTAGTTCCGCCGACATCGATGCCAATCGTCAGCGCTGATGGCGAGATTGACATCAATTAATTCTCGAGTTTTTCCTTAAGTTGTTTCAATGCTAAATCGATTGTGGATTTTTCTGCCTTTTGGCGCATGATTGCCGGAACCGGCATCGACAGCGCCACACCAAGTTCATAAGTAACAGCGGTTGTGCCATCACCATTATCTTTAATTATGTATGCCCCGCTCATCTCGGTAAGTAAATCGGCATCTTCGAGTGAAAATTCCAAGCGATCCGGAGCTTTACTCCAGTCGTAATTTAATGTCGGCTTATCTTTTAGCGCACCAGATTCAACTTTCATTTTGATTTGCGTTGCTCGTCCTTGACCATCTTTTTGTAATACTTCAACTGATTTAATCGCAGTTGACCAGGTTGGATAATTTGCTAAATCAAATAACACATCTTGAACCGATTTGGCATCGGCTTCAATGTTTAAAGTTGAAGTTGAGATATCAGCCATGCCCAAAGGCTACCCCGAAGTAACCAGAGAATTTCCATCTAATTCTCATCTCCCACGCACTGTAAACGGTTTGACCGGTGTTTATCGGCGGGAGAAATGGCGAGAGATGGCGCAAGTTCGGCAATGCCAGTAATTTTGGGTTATGTCTCTAACTGAATCCTCAACCCGTAGTGAAGTAACTATCCCAGCGATCATTCCGACAGCTAGCGCTGGAAATCTAACCAATTTAATTACCGAGCGCGCCTGGTTTGAACCAGAGCGGGTAATTGTTTCTCGACCACTTGGCGAAGGATGGCAACCAGTTACCGCAAAAGAGTACGAAGCGGAAATAAGACAGGTGGCAAAAGGTTTGATTGCAGCGGGCGTGAAATTTGGCGATCGCGTCGCAATTATGTCTAAGACTCGTTACGAGTGGACGCTTTTAGATTTTGCAATTTGGTTTGCCGGCGCAGTTACCGTTCCGATTTATGAAACATCAAGTGCTGAACAAATTGATTGGATACTTTCAGATTCAAGTTCAGTTGCATTAATTGTTGAAACTCCAGCGCACCGCGAAACCGCTACCCCGGTTTTGGGTACAAAATGTAAAAATATTTGGACGATTACTGAAAATGCGATTGCTGAGTTAGTAAAGCTTGGTGCAAATGTTAGTGATGATGAAATTAATAGTCGTCGCACCGCACTATCTCCAAATGATTTAGCAACTCTGATTTATACCAGTGGCACAACTGGAAAACCTAAAGGTGTGCAACTAACCCACGGAAATTTCTTATCTGAATGTGGCAATGTTGTAAATGGTGCAAATGATTTGTTCTTAAAGCCAAATGGTTCAACATTGTTGTTCTTGCCAGTGGCCCACGTATTTGGCCGAATGGTTCAAATCGGTTCAATTTCTGCCGGATTACATATGGCCCATTGTGGTGACATCACTAGATTAACTACAGATTTGGCATCTTTTAAACCAACATTCGTACTTGCAGTGCCGAGAATTTTTGAAAAAGTTTTTAATGGCGCACAAGCCAAAGCTGAAGCTGGTGGAAAAGGAAAAATTTTTGAAAAAGCAGTTAACACTGCCATCGCATATAGCGAAGGATTAGATTCTGGAAAAATTTCTGTAGGTTTGCGCCTTAAACATTTAGTTTTTGATCGACTGGTGTATGCAAAACTTCGAGCAGTATTAGGTGGAAGAGTTGAGGCTGCGATTTCAGGTGGCGCGCCACTTGGTGAAAGATTGGGCCACTTTTATCGCGGCGCTGGAGTACGAGTACTTGAAGGCTACGGATTAACTGAAACAACTGCGGGCGCAACTTTAAATCTAACAAAAGCCCACAAAGTTGGATCAGTCGGAAAACCAATTCCAGGTACCACAATAAAAATTGCTGAAGATGGTGAAGTACTTATAAAAGGTCCAATTGTGATGCAGGGATATTGGCAAAATGATTCAGCAAACAAAGAGGTATTTACTGGCGATGGATATTTCCGTTCCGGAGACCTTGGACGAATTGATTCCGATGGCTTTTTGTACATCGTCGGACGCAAAAAAGAATTGATAGTTACCTCCGGCGGTAAAAATGTTGCGCCTGCGGTGTTAGAAGATCGACTTCGCGCTCACCCACTAATTAGCCAATGCATGGTGGTTGGTGACAACAAACCATTTATTGCAGCGCTAATTACTCTTGATCCTGAAACCATCAAGCCATGGCAAGTTGCCAATAAAAAAGAGAGTGCATCGATTCTAGATTTAACTAAGGATCCAGATTTGATTGCCGTAATTCAGACCGCAGTTGATGAAGCAAACAAAGCGGTAAGTCGGGCAGAATCAATTCGCAAATTCACAATCTTGCCAGTTGATTTCACAATCGCAGGTGGGCAATTGACTGCAAAACTTTCAGTGAAACGACATGTGGTTTCGCAGCAATTTGCTAAGGAGATCGCCGAACTCTTTGAGTGATCCAGTCATATCTGAACGAGTTCGAATGGCTCGCGAACTCCACGATGGGCTGGCACAAGATTTAGCTGCAATTGGCTATCAAATCGACCAATTGGCTAGTTCGGAAAATGTTGGCAATCAAACTCGATCAAAATTGCGTTCGGTACGTCAAGGAATTAGCGAATTACTAACTCAGGTAAGAAATGACATCTTTGAATTACGTAGCGATGAAAATGTAAAGACATTACCGGCTGAAAGAGTTTTGAAAAATCAACTTGATTCAATTCTGACTGAAACCGGAATCACGTTAGGCGTAAAAGGAAAAGTTTTCTACAACTACGAAATTTTTAGAATTATTCGAGAATTGACCACAAATTCAATTAAACATAGCAATTGCAGAAATATTGAGATCAATTTTAAGGACTCAAGTGTCGAATTTAGTGATGATGGCGATGAGGCACAAATAAATGCTGCTTTTGGGCTATCAGGTGTCTTAGAGCGAGCGGAAAAATCTGGATTTCGTTTTGAATTTCAAGAGTCGCCAAAAATATTTCGCATTATTAAGAATCTTTAGGTAATTATGAGAATTGTCGTCGTAGATGATCACGATGCGGTTCGACACGGTGTTATCAAATACTTAGATGAGCATGAGCACCAATGTGTTGGCTCAGCTGCATCGGTGAGTGAAGCAAGAGCAATTCTTAATCAAACTAATCCGGATTTGGTGGTACTTGATATCAATCTGGCTGAGGAAGATGGACTTTCTTTGCTCAAATATAAAGAAGCTAAATCTGCCTATGTAGTTGTGTTAACCATGCATGATGATGAAATTACTTTGCGTAGAGCAAAATCTGCCGGCGCACATGGATATGTTTTAAAATCCGAGCCACTTGATTCACTAATCAAAGTCATCGAACATTGCATGAATCGAAAACCAAATTTTGCATTGCGTGGAAATATTAAAAAATTGATGCGCAAAGATTTTGGTCTTACCAATCGCGAGCGAGAAATTTTGCGATATTTAAATCATGGCTTAACTGCGAAAGAAATAGCCGGTTTACTTTTTATTTCTGAACCAACCGTAAAAACTCATCTGGGTAGTATTTATAGAAAACTTTCAGCCAAGGATCGCGCTCAAGCCGTAAGTATTGCTATTGAAAATCACTTACTTGATTAATTTTTTAATAATTGATTAAAGCGCTCTTGCCAAATTGGCCAACGCCAATTTTGTTCAACCCAACTTCGCCCAGCAGCCCCCATATTTTTTGCTATTGCTGGATCTGACAGCAATTCGATAATTTTTTCTGCTATTTCATTTGTATTCTTACCATCAACTACAAATCCAGTTTTACCATTTACCACCGCATCCACTGCACCGCCGGAATTTCCGACAATCACTGGCAATGAGCAGGCACTTGCTTCCAAATAAACAATTCCTAAACCTTCAACTTCTAGATCGAAAAAACGATTTCGGGCAGGCATTGCAAAGATATCGCCCAGCAAAATATGTTGAGTTAATTGGTCGTGTGCAACTCGACCGGCAAATCTGACATTGTTAATCACGCGCTCTTGCTTAGCCAGATTTATCAGCATTTGTTTAATCGGTCCATCGCCAACAAAAAGCAATACCGCGTTTGGAAAGCGCTGCAGCACTTTTGGCCAAGCTGAAATAAGTTTGTCCTGACCTTTTCGATGAACTAATCGACCAACTGACACGACTACCGGACGATTATTTAATCCGTAACGATCAGTTAATGTCTGAGATTTTGCGCCAGGTTGAAACTGTTCAATATTTATTCCTGGAGCCAATTTAGAAACTACCGTGTTATTTTTACTATTTTTTGGTTTAGCTTTTTCAATTTCAGATTGTGTGAAATCCCCCAGGCATGTTAAGTGGTTTGTAGATTGAATTATTTTGCGTAGTAATGACTTAAATACCGGAAGTTTTGCCCACCAATACTCATGACCATGAGTGAGCGCGATTATTTTCTCTACCCCAAATTTCCTCAGGTAATTTCCCATTAACCCAAGTGGAGCTGCTGCCCCGAACCAAACAATTGAAATCTGGTTTTGCTTAATTATTTTTTTTGCTTTTAAGGCAACTCTAGGGGTGGGCAACAAAATCCGAGCGCGATCTCTTATAACTTCTATATTGTG
>CAXBQO010000071.1:0-5745 GCA_963977945.1 uncultured bacterium | reverse complement strand
ATTCCAAAAATAAATTGACATGCGATCGCCCAAAATAACGGAGAAATAAATTTTATTCCGCTAAGCGCGAGGGCTGCCCAAGCCAAAGCCCAAAATAAAACTGCAGCTGATATTGCAAATTTTCTTGAGTAGTTGATTAGTTTTTTTGTTACCCAAAGTTGGCAGGTAGCAATTAAAAATGTGTTAGCTGCAAATGCCCATGCTAAATCTCTTGGTTGCAGACCTGCTTCACTAGTTGAAAAAGCTGCAAAACCAACCTCTAATTGCGCGTACCCACAAAAAATTGCAAACAATGAAATCAGCCAAACTTTTCTAAAAATTCGGTCAGCCAAAACTGTTGACCAGCCAGAATCTTCACTGGGTTTAGAATCAAGTGCGCCAATAGATTTGTTTTCTACTTTACCTAGAAAGATAACGGCAGATAAATAAAGTAGATAAGAGATGCCATCGCCAATAAAAAGTATTTCAAAAGTTCTAGCGTTATCTAGTTTTACCCAAGTTGATGAAAGTAAGCCACCGATTCCTATTCCTAAATTAAGAACTGCAAACTGGGCGCCATAAATTCGTTCTCGCAGATGTTCTGGAGTTAAGAAAGTGTTAATAGCCCCTTGCGCTGGCCACATTCCAGATTGACCAATACAGCAAAAAGTGAATACAAAAAATAGTTGAAACAAGGTACTTACTAAACTTAAAGATGCATAACTAATTGCCGAAACGACCAAAGAAAACATTAAAACCGGTCTTGCGCCATATCGATCTACCAACGAACCCCAAATAGGTGAGACCACCAGTGCTGAAAGCGCGCCATAACTTAGTAAAACTCCAGCGGTTAAGGTGGAAAAACCTAAAATGTTGTGAACAAATAAAAACATATACGGCAAAACTAAACCGTTTCCAATTGCAGAGAACAAAATCCCTACCAACATAATTCTTACTTTTGTCGGTAACCTATTTTCGGACAACGCTCTCCTTATGAATTGTGATTGAATCTAAGTAATCTAAATCAGGTTCAACTCCGATGCCGACACCATTTGGCACATCTAGATACCCATCATTCATCACAAATGGGCTGGTTATATCTTTTTTAAAGTATCGAGATGATGCAGAAGTGTCACCAGGTAAAGTGAATCCGGGTAAGGCTGCCAAAGCTAAATTTGCAGCTCTACCGATTCCAGTTTCTAACATTCCGCCGCACCACACTGGAATTTTTTTACTTAAACATAAATCATGAATTTTTACCGACTCTATGTATCCGCCGACTCGGCCTGGTTTGATATTAATTACTGAAGTCGCCTGCATTTCAATTGCATCTTGTGCAGATTGCAGCGAAATTATTGATTCATCAAGGCAGATTGGTGTCTTAACTATTTTTGCCAATTGTGAATGTCCCAAAATGTCGTGTTCATCTAGAGGTTGTTCGATCAAAAGCAAATTAAATTCATCTAACCGGGCTAATAATTTTCCGTCATTTCTACTGTAAGCCTGATTAGCATCTACTTGCATCGGAATTTCTGGCCATTTATTTCGAACCTCTTTGACTGGTTCGTAATCCCAATTTGGTTCTATTTTCAGTTTAATTCTTCGATAACCTTGCTCAACATAATCTGATACTTCATCAATTAATTTTGGAATCGAATCTGCAATTCCTACCGAAACACCACATTCAACTTTAGTTTTATTAGCACCTAAATATTTGGCCAGCGACATTTTCGATTTCTTTAATTGCGCATCTAAAATCGCAGTTTCAAGAGCGGCTTTTGCCATCTGGCCACCTAAAAATGGTTTTAGCTTGACTGCAACTTGTTCAGAGCTTGATTCAAAATTTAGCGCAGGTATTAGAAATCGTTTCATTAAATCTAAGCAGCCCGCCACATATTCAGGTGAATAAAGTGGCTCTGACATTGCCACACACTCAGCCCATCCAGAAATATTTTCTTCAGTAACTACTTCAATTATCAAAACTTCGCGATGAGTTTGAGTTCCAAATGAAGTTCGAAATGGTCTAACAAGTGGTAAACCAATAATTCGAAAATTGAATTTAGAAAATTTCATTTTGCCAACTTATACTCACTATTGTTTGTGAATCCGATGACTTTATACCCGGTATTTAATAAATCTTGAAATCTTATTCTTACATTCTGCCGCACTTCACGAGCCTCATTAAGATTATTTTTTCTAATAGCCACTATATCTTTAGGGATAGCGATTAGCTCTACGTTATCTTCCTTAATTTTTTCCGCTAATTTGTCATTAGTTTCTAGCTTCACAAAAAGTCGATCTGAATCATCACCAGCATTTAATTCATCTTCCATACTTCCGTAAAAATTTGGATAATAATCAACTACCTCTGCCTTCAATTTATTGATATTGAAATTAGCATTTCTTGCCACTAGCGGATCAAATGTCCAAGTCACACTTGAAAAACCATTTTCTTTTGCCCAATTTTTTTGATGCATTTTCAATTTATAGCCAATTTCATTATCTTGATTTCCGGGTAGAACCGCGGTCATATGTGAATGAAGATGTAATTCTGGATAAATTGCCGCAAAACCAAATGAGGCTGCCACTATTTTTCCATTTATAAACGCGCCAGAGAGATAAGCGCCATTGTGAACCATTGCTTGCAATAAATTGGAAGTTATTTCGGTACCAGCATCTTTACTCCAAGTTTGATCAAATACATATCTAGCAAGAGATTGTTCATCAAGCGAATTTAAGCTTTTGATTTCAACTTCTGAAGTCACATCGTAATCTTAGTAATTTTGTAACTATCAACTAAATTACTAATGTAAACTCGGTCTAGTGGAATTAATTGTCGCAAAAAATCTATCAAAGAAATTTGGAGATTTTGTTGCGGTAAACGGTATTGATTTCACCGTCAATAAAGGCGAATCGTTTGGGTTTCTAGGGCCTAACGGTGCTGGAAAATCCTCAACTATGAGAATTATCGCCGCTACTTCCCAACGAAGTGGCGGAGAAATAAAAATTCTCGATAAAGATCCTGAAAAATTTGGACCGCAAATAAGAGCGCACCTTGGAGTCGTTCCGCAGCAAGATAATTTAGACGAACAATTAACTTGTGCTGAGAACCTTTATATTTATGGAAGATATTTTGGATTATCTAGAAGTTTCCTAAAAACAAAAGTTTTAGAACTTTTAGAGTTTGCGCAATTGACTGAAAAACAGCACACAAAAGTAATTGCTTTAAGTGGTGGAATGAAGCGACGCCTAACGATTGCAAGAGCGTTAGTAAATGAGCCGGATATTTTGATGCTAGATGAGCCAACTACAGGACTCGACCCGCAAGCACGTCATATTTTGTGGGATCGATTATTCAGATTAAAGGAGCAAGGTGTAACACTTCTTATAACCACCCACTACATGGATGAAGCCGAACAACTTTGCGATCGATTAATCGTTATGGATAAAGGCAAAATCATGGCTGAAGGAAAGCCAAGCGAGTTAATTAAAAAATATTCTTCAAAAGAGGTGTTAGAAGTTCGGTTTGGCTCAGAACGAAACCGAGAAATGGTTGAAAAACTTAAGACATTTTGTGAGCGCTTAGAAGCTCTACCTGATCGAATACTTTTGTACACCCAATCTGGTGAAAAATTACTTGAGCAAATCACTGCTGCGGGGATTGAAGCAAATACATCTTTAGTGAGAAGAAGTTCGCTGGAAGATGTATTTTTACGGTTAACCGGTAGATCGTTGATTGAATAAATATGGCAATACTTACACTTTCAAAAAAAATTAATCGTAGTGTCTCGCAAGTCGGCTTTTTATATGTAGCCGAGGGTCGAATTCGCAATATGTTCAAATGGTTTTGGTTGATTTTCTCTTCCGCTGTTGCAGATCCATTTTTGTATTTAATTTCAATAGGCTTGGGAGTTGGAAAATTAGTAAATTCAAACTCCACAATTGATGGCGTTAATTATCTAACTTTTTTGGCTCCAGCATTATTAGCCTCAGCCGCGATTCAAAATACATTAGATGAAATAATTTTTCCGACATTACAAGGTTTTAAGTGGACTAAATCTTTTTACGCAATGAATTCAACACCGTTAACAAGTAAACAAATATCACTTGGTGTCTATTTCTCTGCCCTTGCCAGAACAACTTTTACAGTCGTTATCTATTTTTTTATTATGAAGTTATTTGGTGCAATCGATACTCCACATGCATGGCTGGCGATATTTTCTTCGCTTTTTTGTGCCGCAGGTTTTGCTGCTTTTATGTTTGCAATGGTTTCAATAACCGAAAATGATGATTTGTTTTTGATGATCGTTGGACGATTAATAATTATGCCGTTATTCCTTTTTTCTGGAACTTTTTTTCCGCTTGAAAATTTACCAAAACCTCTACAAATTATTGGGTGGTTATCACCACTATGGCACGGAACTGATTTAGGTCGCTATTTAACTTACGGACATGAATTATCAAGTTCAAAATTACTGTTCCATATTTTCTACATATTAATTCTCTTAGTAATTGGCTTGCTTTGGACATTTAAAAACTTTGAACGCAGGCTTTCAAAATGATAATAAGCGCCGCTGTTGCTTTGGCTGATGCAAGAATTGGCAAAATCGGAGACCAAATTTATGCTGGCAGACCTTCTTCAGTGTTGGAACGCAGTTGGATATCTTTCAAATCTTCTGCCTGGTTTGCCATTGTTTCTGGTTTCTTAGAACCAGTTCTATACCTTTTTTCTTTTGGATACGGCGTTGGAAAATTAGTTGGTAACGTGTCTTTGGCCAATGGCAGTGTTGTTACTTATGCCATGTTTATCGCGCCCGGATTATTAGCGACAAGCGCAATGAACGGGGCAATATTCGACACAACGTGGAATGTTTACTTTAAGATGCATGAAAGCAAAACCTATAACGCAATGCTCTCTACATCTTTAGGGCCGTTAGATGTAGCACTCGGTGAAATTGCGTGGGCAGTTTTGCGCGGTGTCATTTATTCAATTGGTTTTATGTTGGTAGTAACTCCGTTAGGTCTAATTCCAAGCTGGTGGGGAATCCTCGCAATTCCTGCCGCCGCATTAATTGCGTTTGCCTTTGCATCAATTGGTATGGCTCTCACATCTTACTTTAAGTCTTATCAACAACTAGGTTTGATTGAAGTATTCCTTTTACCAATTTTTCTATTTTCTGGATCGCTGTTTCCAATTGAAATTTTGCCTAATTGGGCCAATGTAATTGTAAAAATTTCACCGCTTTGGCACGCAATTGAGTTAATTCGAAATCTCTGCGTGGGGGAAATTCACCTGGGTTTACTAGTTCATGTTTTATTCTTTTTAGTATTCATTGCGTTTGGACTTTTTATTTTGACGCGACGCCTAAATAATCTTTTTATGAAATAGGTTCTGCGCGCCCGTAGGGATTCGAACCCCAAACCTTCTGATCCGTAGTCAGATGCTCTATCCGTTGAGCTACGGGCGCTGAAGCTTTACTAGTCTAGTAAGTAATCAGTTGCCACTCAAACTAATTAATTTATCAACATTCGGTGTTTTTAATCTTGGCTTACCTAACTCAATTCCTAATTCGATTTCACGATTATTCATATTTTGCCAATGGTTTTGAGTAATAATTTTTTTTGTAGGTTTGATGCAGTTTTCGGGATTTGCAATATTTTTTGGTGATTCGAGTTCACTAATTATTAATTCAACTATATCAGTTGCATCACTCTTATTAGTACCAATCACCCCGCTAGATCCTCTCTTTGCCCAACCAACACAAT
>CAXBQO010000070.1:0-5753 GCA_963977945.1 uncultured bacterium | reverse complement strand
AGAAATTAGTTGGGGCAGATAAAAAATCTGCCCCAATTTTTTTCAAAATTCACGCTCAAAATCGCTGATTTTAATCCCTATTAGAATTGTTCAGTGTCTAAGCCCCTAGATATTTCCTATCTGCCACCTCGCGGCAAACCACTTGGAACAAATTCATACTTCAAGTTTGGCGCTTCAATTGTGATTCCGATTCTAAATTTATTAAGCAAAAAGGTTTGGAAGGGTGGCGAAAATATTCCAAAGTCTGGACCCATGATTGCAGTTTGCAATCACATTTCTTATCTTGATCCGTTGACCTTTACCCATTTTTTATATCGAAATGGAAGAGCACCAAGATATTTAGGAAAAGCATCACTCTTTCGCTTACCGATAATTGGTCATATCTTGAAAGGCGCTGGACAGATTCCAGTTGAGCGAGAAACTACCGACGCAAATCGGGCATTGCATCACGCAGTTGCATTTTTAAAAGCTGGTCACTGTTTAGGAGTTTATCCAGAGGGAACCTTGACACGCGATGCTGATATTTGGCCGATGAAAGGAAAAACTGGAGTTGCTAGGTTGGCAATAATTACAAAAACTAAAATTACGCCATGCGCGCAGTGGGGAGCGCAAGAAATAATTCCGCCATATAGTAAAAAAATAAAATTTTTTCCACGTACTAAAGTTTTTGTAACCGCGGGCGAACCATTTGATTTATCAAATTGGTATGGAAAAGAAGATGATCCGGCCGCACTGGAAGAAGCAACTGAGTTTGTAATGAACAAAATTACTTCACTATTAATGACAATGCGTAGCGGTCATCCGCCGCAAGTTAGATTTGATCCCAAAAAGTCAGATCTGCCACGCATCGGAAATTTTAAAAAGAAAAAGGCATAGCTAAAAAAATATGAAAAAAGTTGCAGTAATCGGATCAGGCGCTTGGGGAACGACTTTGGCTCAAGTCATGGTTGATGCTGGACAACAAGTGATGATTTGGGGCAGAAATAAAAAAGTTGTTAAAGAAATCAATCGCCGCCATTCAAATCGACGATTTCTAAAAGGTGTTGATTTACCAAAAGAATTAAAAGCTACCGGTGATATCAAAGTCGCATTTGAATTTGCCGAAGTAATTGTGCTGGCGATTCCGGCACAAACACTTCGTGCCAATTTAGAAGAGTGGAAAAACTTCTTTCCGAAAAATCGTCCGGTAATAAGTACTCTAAAGGGAATTGAAGTTACAACTCAAGCCAGAATGACTGAAGTTGTAAGTGATGTAATTGGAATTGAAAAATCGTTGCTGGGTTTAATTACTGGACCAAACCTTGCTTCAGAATTAATAACTCGCCAACCTGCCGGAGCGGTGGTTGCCGCTGAAAACCCAGATTTAACTGAATTAATGTCGCAAATATTTGCCACCAATTACTTCCGAATTTATCCATCAACCGATTTAGTCGGTTGCGAATTTGCCGGTTCAGCTAAGAGCGTGATTGCGCTTGCAGTAGGTATGGCAGTTGGAATGGAGTATGGCGAAAACACACAAGGTTTAATGATTACTCGTGGATTAAGTGAGGTAGCAAGGTTTGGTGCTGCATATGGTGCGGATCCACTTACATTTTTAGGATTAGCTGGAATCGGTGACATGGTTGCAAGTTGCCAATCACCACTTTCACGAAATCGTTCATTTGGTGAAGTACTTGGTAAATCTGGATCAATTAATAAAGCAAAAGCGCAAAGTCCAAAAACGGTTGAAGGTGTTTATAGTGCTGGTGCATTGCTAGAACTTGCTCATCGCGTAGGGGTAGAAGTACCAATTATTGAAGCGGTGGCTGATGTTGTTTCTGGCGCAGTCTTACCAAAAGAGGCTTTTAAACGTCTGATGGAGGTTTCCATCAAGGCCGAAGTAACATCATCAGAAAATCAGCAATCTGATCAGAAATCGAAATAATCAATCGCTAATGGCAAACCAAACTCTTAAAAGTGTAAAAAATGTAGCGGTTGTTTGCGGTGGCGTCAGCAGCGAGCATGAAATCTCCTGCGTTAGCGCCGGCTCAATCATGCAGGCAATTGATAAAACCCTGTTTAATCCAATTTTGATTGGAATTACTAAATCTGGAAGATGGAAACTGCTGCCAGCTGATACAAAATTTGAGATAACGGGAACTGGTGCGAACGCAAAACTTCCACACATTTCAGAGGAAGTTAACAACGAAAATGAAATTTTTTGGAGCCGAAAAGGCGCGTTTGTAAATGGAAAAAATTTAGAAATTGATGTGGCATTTCCAATTTTGCATGGACCTTTTGGCGAAGATGGCACGATTCAAGGTTTATTTGAAATGTGGAGTATTCCGTATGTTGGTTCAAAGGTTTTAGCAAGTGCAATTTGTATGGACAAATCATTTGCAAAAGCAATTTTTGCCGCTGCTGGTTTAAAAACAGTCCCTGGCACCGTCACTACAAATACCGAAGTTGAAATTCCAAGTTCTATAACTTACCCGCTCTTTGTAAAACCAGCGCGAGGTGGATCAAGCCGTGGCACAATTAAAGTTAAATCGGCAGCAGAGTTAAAAAGTGCGATTAGTATTGCATCTCAATTTGATCAGAAAGTTTTGGTTGAACAAGCAATTAAAGCAACTGAAATTGAATGCGCAATTCTAGAAAGCGGCGGAAAATATTGGGTTTCAAACCCCGGCCAAATAAAACTTGCCGAAAAATATGAGTTTTATGATTTTGAAGCAAAGTATTTAGATAATTCAATGCAGTTAGTTGTTCCGGCACAGTTAGATGGTGCGGTTTTAGAGCAGATTAAAGATTTAGCATTGCGGGCATTTAAAGCGGCAAACTGTTCTGGTTTAGCCCGAGTGGATTTTTTCTACTCCGATAAGGGCGAAATTTTTATAAATGAAATTAATACAATGCCTGGCTTTACGCCGACCTCGGTTTACCCAAAACTAATGCAGCAAATTGGAATCAGTTACTCAGAACTAATCACCAAATTACTTTCAGCGTAGCGCTGAAATTTTTTTATAGGTGTGTAACTGGGCAGGTAAGAGTTCTGGTAATTCCCGGAACTGCTTGTACTTTTGCTAAAACGGTGCGACCCAGATCTTCCATGCTTGGAGATTCAGCTCGCATAATTACGTCGTAAGGACCTGTTACTCCTTCAGCAAGTGTTACTCCTGGAATTGCCGAAATGCTTTTTGCAACCGAAGCTGCTTTTCCAACTTCAGTCTGAATAAGAATGTATGCCTGTACCGCCATTTTTGCTCCTTCAAATATTTAATTTAAAAATAAATCAAGTTCGTCGATGAATTGATTACCAGCGTAGCCTAGCCCTGTGAATACCGAACAACAATTTATCTCTGCCCTCGCGGAAATCTTTCCAAAACCAAGTGAATTACTAGTGGGTATCGGAGATGATGCTGCGGTTGTAACACAATTGAAACAAAACTTGGTGGCAGCCGCTGATATGGCGGTAGAGGATGTTCATTTTAAAAGAAATTGGTCTAGTAATTTTCAAATCGGAGCAAAAATTGCAACAGCAAATATCGCCGATATTTTTGCAATGGGGGCAGAGCCAAAGTACTTATTAGTAAGTGTTGCGTTACCAAAAGATACGAAAATTGATGATGTTAAAGAATTAGCTTTAGGAATAAAAAGTGTGAGCGATCGTTTTGCCACTCAGGTAATTGGTGGCGACATTTCTAGCTCGGAAAAACTGGTTGTAAGCATTTCCGCGCTGGGCCAAGTCAGTGAACCGATTCTGCGAAGCGGTGCAAAAACTGGCGATAAAGTTTTTATCACTGGATTACCAGGTTGGTCAGCACTAGGGCTTTCTATCCTTGAAAATTCTGTTCCCAACTCAACAAATTCAAATCAAAGTGGCCCGATATTGGCTCATTTAAATCCATATTTGGTTTCACCTGCCAAACTTTTTTCTTACTTAAACTCGCTCACCGATATCAGCGATGGATTAGTGGCGGATATTTCAAACATCGCCAGAAGTTCTAATGTTGAAATCGTTTTGCAGTCAAGCCTAATTTCGGCGTTACCAGGATTTAATGAATTCTCTGAACTAGCCAAACTTTATGGTCAGGTGGGGTTAGATTTAATTTTAAATGGCGGCGAAGACCATTTATTTGTTGGAACTATTAGTGAAAGTAATTATGAGAGGTTAAAGAAAGAGAAGGTATCTGAATCAGTTTTTGTGATCGGTCATGTGATGGAAAAAACCTCAGATCAAATAAACCCTAGCGGAGTTAAATTAGATGAGAAGGTATTAAAGAGTTTGGGCTTTAAGCACTTTTAGGAGTTCATTTATGCTGCTTACCAGTCCACAATTACCATGGATTTTGTCCTTTACTACGGCAGTAATGTTTTACATTGCATACAAGAATTTGATTAGAGGAACAAAAAATCAATTATTAGCAAAATTAAGAAGTTTATTGATTTTGGCCTCACTTTGTTTGTTGGTTGTAGTAACTGCAGGAGTTTTTTTAAATAATTATGGTCAGTTTTACACATCGTGGAGTGAGTTGATTGGTAGGCGACAGGCAGCTCCACTAGTTGTAGATCAAGCAGGCTCCACAATAACTAAATCTGATATTGATAAAGCAAAAATTACCAAGGGAGGTTCTGCGATATTTCACAGAACTATTCGAGGTCCGCTCTCTAGCATTACCAGTGATATTTATATTTCAGTTCCGCCAACATTTATCTCTGCATTACGCGCCGGTCAGATTCCAAAAAATGATTACTCAATTGTGGAATTTTTGCCGGGATTTCCGGGTCATGCTTCGGCTTGGATAAATGGATTAGGAATAGTTGATCAGCTTGATAAAGCGAATGCGGAAAATCGCTTTAAGGAAATAATTGGCATTTTCCCGCAGATTAATATCACCCCGAAGTTTGATGCTGAATGTATGAATATCCCAGGCGGCCAACAAACTGAAACTTGGATTACATCAGATGTAATAAATTATTCAAATTTATGGCTTGCCCAAAACCCCAAGCCAATAACTATTGTTGGTTACTCCACTGGCGGTTGGTGTGCCACGATGCTGGCATTTAGAAACCCAGATAAATATTCAGCGGCAGCGTCAATTGCCGGCTATTACAAACCAATATTAGATAGGAAGTTAAGCAAAGAAGTAAAAGTTCAATTATCAAACGAATATGACTTATCCAAGATTTTACTGGAGAAAAAACCTCGGGTTTCTATTTTTGTCGTGGATAGCATAAATGATCCAGAAAGTAGTAAATCTACGACGCAATTTCTCAAGAGCCTTCCAAACGAAGTAGCGTTGAAGGAAATAATATTGAAAGGTTCTGGCCACAATTTTTCGGCTTGGAAACAAGCGATTTCGCCGCTAATTGATTGGTTGAGTGGGGTTATATAGATCTATTGGCATAAATTCTCAGGTAACTCTGGGTAAAAATAGACCACTTTCAGCTTTTAATTTAATTTTTAAATGTAAGACTTTTCTTAACAAATTAAGAAAGAAAGGTTAATAACATGAAAAAGTTAAACAAATCAAATAAAGTAATTTTAATTAGTTCAGCCGCTTTGGTTGTAACTTCATTGACTTTGTCTGCAGCACTCGCAGATACAACTCCAACGCCGACCCCATCTTCGAGTTCAACAAAGGCTCCAAAAGTTTCAGCTGAAGCTAAAGCTGCCTACAAAGCGGCACTCGATAAGTACAAGTCAGATCTTGCAACTTACAAATCTGCGGTAGCCGCAAGAAAAGCTGCTCGAGATAAAGTAGTTGCCGATT
>CAXBQO010000069.1:0-5877 GCA_963977945.1 uncultured bacterium | reverse complement strand
CCCAGCGAATAATTACTTTAAGAAAACAACTTGGCAGATTTCAATCGGTAGATGATTTAAAGAAAGTGACTGGTTTGGGCGGGGCAAAATTTTTAGAAATCAAGGCGCTGTTAAAGGTTTAGTAACAGATTTAAAAGCTAATCCGCTTTTCTTACTGGGGTTTGCCCTTTGGATAGGGGCTGCAACCAGCGCATATCAACCAAATTTTCGCTTTCTTCTCTTAATTATTGCTGGCTTGGCACTGCTACTTAATCAAAAAAATGCTGCTATCAAAATTGCAATTGTGGTTGGGATGGTAATTTTTTCAATTCGGGTGGAAGTAATTGCAGACAAACATCTGCAGAATTGCTTTAATCAAAAAATTTCATTTTCCGGAACTGTTGCCTCAGATCCAATTTTGAAAAATGAGCAGGTCTACGGCAGTTCTTGGCGAATCGCTCACACTAGTTTTTTACTTCGACTGAATTCTTTTGCCTGCGGAGAGACAAGTTATAGCGCGCATCTGCCAGTTCGAGTGCAGATTTCAGAGTCAAATTCAACGCCAATTAATTTAGGAGATCTAGTAAATGGCAAAGCAAAAATAGTTAAGACCCGAGAGTTAAAAGTAGCCGCGTTACTAATTGTGGAAGAAACTCCCTACATAACGATTAACCAAAATATATTTTTAAAAATTGCTTCATCAATAAGAACTTGTTTTCGCAAATTGATTCCAACAAATGAAGCAGGCGCATTAATACCTGGAATTGTTTTGGGGGACACCTCTTTGCAATCTGATTGGCAAACATTTGAGATGAGAAATACCGGACTTTCTCATCTAACAGCAGTCAGTGGCACAAATTTTGCGATGATAGCCGGATTTATCATTTGGTTAATTGGATTTATAAGATTGCCAATTACTGCAAGATATTTAATTGTTTCATCAGTGCTTATTTTCTATATCTTTTTAGTAAGACCATCACCATCGGTACTTCGGGCAGCGATTATGACCGGGGTTTATCTATTTGCCAGTGCAATTGGGGAAAAATCTAAATCACTTGCGGCATTGGGGTTGGCAATTTTGGCTCTAAGAATTTTTGATCCGTTTCAAGCCAATGATCCAGGTTTTGCTCTTTCAGTTTGTGCAACTATGGGGCTAATAACTCTGGCACCGATTCTCAATGAGAAATTGGAATATTTAGTGCGTAGCAAACTACTTGCGCAAAGTTTGAGTATTCCAATATCAGCCACATTTTTTACGCTGCCAGTAATTGTGGTGTTATCAAACAAGTTTTCACCATTCTCAGTTATCGCAAATTTATTGACCGCTGTTGTAATCGCTCCGATTACTGTGCTGGGATTTATGGCGGCGATTTTGGCAGCGTTATTACCTGCAATCTCAAGTTTTATTATTTGGTTAATTTCACCGTTATCTTCGTGGATTGTCGTAGTCGCAAATAAATTCTCTAAATTTCCGGCGCTAGAGTTTGAAAATTCAAAACTAGCAATAGCCATATTTATAGTGATTACCGCATTAGCGTTTACTCACTACTACCGGCAAATGTTGGCAATTTTCATAGTAATTGCTGCCGTGGCAGTTCTGGATCGAATTAGTTGGCCTGGAAATAATTGGCAAATAGTTAGTTGCGATGTTGGGCAAGGCGATGCAACGGTGATTGCTCTGCCCAAGCATGAAGCGATTTTGATAGATACCGGACCGAACCCGCAGAAAATTGAAAAATGTTTAAGACAATTACATATAAAAAACATCCCGTTATTAGTGCTAACTCATTTTCACGCCGATCATGTCGCAGCCCTTGATTCGGTATTGCGAAATCACCAGGTTAAAACTGCGTGGGTTACAAATCAAAATATTCCAGAGTATTCAGCACAAAGGACATTACAACTTCTGCAAGGAACTCAAACAAGGTATGTAAGCGCTGGTGAGAAATACCAAATTGTCGGAATAGAAATTGATGTAGTTTGGCCGAAGAGTTCTATTTCAAATTTCACTGATTTACCTGGCGATGGCAGTGCGGCGAATAATTCCAGTATCGCTTTAGTAATTAGATCAGAAAAATTTTCACTTTTTGCTTGTGGCGATTTAGAACCTGAGGCTCAATCAGAGGTTATGCGTAGATTTTCTATGCCACACATTGAAATATTTAAAGTCTGTCACCACGGTTCTAAATTTCAAGATTGGCAACTTTTCAAAGAACTCAAACCAAATGTTGCACTGATTAGCGCCGGCAAAGGTAATCAATACGGCCATCCATCGCTTGATACTGTTAACCACTTAAGTGATTTAGGCTCAAAAGTTATGCGAACAGATTTATCCGGCTCTATCTCTGTCGCACCGGGCAATAAAATTCACACACTAGGAAAGAATTGGTGGCACATTAGATGGCGATAATTTTGGTGCAAGGGCCAGAAGAGATTTTGGCCGAGCGCGCTATTGCCATGGAGATTGAAAAAATCATAAATAAAGATAATCAGGCAGTTGTCAGTAAATTCAGCGCCGATGAAATAGAGCCGGGCATGATTTCCGACGCCCTAGCGCCCTCACTTTTTAGCCAATCTCGGGTATTAGTAATTAAACAGGTACAAGATGTGGCAGCAGAATGTGTGACGGAGATAGAAAATTATTTAGAGAATTTAGATCCAGATTTAACACTTGTAATTTGGCACAAAGGTGGAGTTAAAGGAAAAGGTTTAGTTGATAAATTAAAAAAGGCAAAGGCAGAAGTAATACCGGCAGCTGAAATAAAGAGTGCGGCAGATAAAAAAAGCTTTGTACAGAGTGAATTTAAGAAAAATAAGAGAAATGTGACTGCCGATGCAGTGGTGGCACTAGTGAACGCTATCGGCAGTGATCTGCGCGAGCTGGCATCAATTTGTGAGCAGTTATCAAGTGATGTTGCTAAAGAAAAAACAATTGATGCCTCTGATGTTGAAAAATTAATGAATGGTCGAATCGAAGCTACCGGCTTTGATGTTGCTGATGCAGTGATGGCTGGAAATGTTGAAGCATCACTTATTGCAAATCGTCATGCAATTTCTAGTGGTACTGATCCAGTTTTAATTGTTAGCGCGATTGCAACTTCGATTCGAACAATGGTGAAAGTAATGGGAGCAAACTCTTCCCAAAATGCTTTTCAATTAGCTTCTAGTTTGGCACTGGCACCGTGGCAGATTGAAAAAGCACGACGTCAATTAAACAGATGGCGAGAGGAAAATTTAGGAAAAGCAGTAATTAGATTGGCTAAAGCCGACGCCGATATAAAGGGCGATGCCGCTGATCCCCACTATGCACTAGAGCGGGCATTGATTGATATCGCTAGTTTGGCAAGAGGTTAAGAGCGCTGATAACCTTCAACTCTTGTCAGTTTAAATCTGAGAAAAACAGAGAAAAACCAGAGTAAAAAAGTTAAGAGAATAAGGGAATTTCGTGGCAAACATTAAGTCGCAGATCAAAAGAATTCGCACCAATAACAAGGCGCAAGATCGCAATGTGGCATACCGTTCAGCATTGAAGACATCAATTAAGAAATTCCGTGATTCAGTTACCGCTGGTGACAAAAGTGCAATCGCATCAAATCTAAAGGCTGCTGCTCGCTCTTTAGATATGGCGGTTTCAAAAGGTGTTATTCATTCAAACCAAGCAGCGAATAAAAAATCAGCGATGGCAAAACTTGCTGCCAAAGCCGGTGTGCGTTAAATCTGCTCTGCACTTCGCAATTTCAAATAATTTTTTTAAATCCGATTGAATTAATTAGCGAGTTAAATGCCATCTATATCCGCGGCTAAAGCACCGCAACCTGCTGCCACTCGACCAGATCAGATAAGAAATTTCTGCATCATCGCTCATATCGATCACGGTAAATCTACTTTGGCAGATCGAATGCTGGGATTAACTGGCGTAGTTGAACAGCGAAATATGCGCGAGCAATATCTAGACCGAATGGATATTGAAAGAGAACGTGGCATCACCATAAAAAGCCAAGCGGTAAGGCTGCCTTGGCGATCTGGTATCGATAATCAAGATTACATTCTTAATTTAATTGACACTCCAGGTCACGTTGATTTTACATATGAAGTCTCCCGCTCCTTAGCCGCTTGCGAAGGTGCAGTTTTGTTGGTCGATTGCGCACAGGGAATCGAAGCGCAAACTTTGGCCAACCTTTATTTGGCAATGGAAAATGATTTAACGATTATTCCGGTATTAAACAAAATCGATTTACCAGCAGCACAGCCAGATAAATTTGCTGAAGAGTTAGCCAAATTAGTTGGATGTGAGCCAAGTGATTGCTTAAGAGTTTCCGGAAAAACTGGCGAAGGTGTTGAGAATCTACTTGATCAAATTGTGAAACAAATTCCAGCGCCGGTTGGAGATGCTAAAGCTTCTGCCAGGGCATTGATTTTCGACTCAGTTTATGACTCTTATCGTGGCGTAGTCACTTATGTGCGAGTAGT
This sequence comes from uncultured bacterium, assembly GCA_963977945.1. Classification (GTDB taxonomy): domain Bacteria; phylum Actinomycetota; class Actinomycetes; order Nanopelagicales; family Nanopelagicaceae; genus CALMJB01. The sequence continues at coordinate 1,428 of CAXBQO010000069.1, read as the reverse complement.
TGATGGCCACTTGTCACCACGAGATCAAATACAAATGTTTTCTACTGGCATAAAACATGAAATGTTAGAGGTCGGCGTAATTTCGCCAGAACCGATGGCGAGCAAAGGTTTGGGTGTTGGTGAAGTTGGCTACCTGATAACTGGAGTAAAAGATGTTAGACAATCAAAAGTTGGCGACACTATTACTACCGCACAAAACCCAACTAAAACTGCGTTGGCAGGTTATAAAGAACCAAAACCAATGGTGTTCTCTGGTTTATATCCAATAGATGGCGCAGATTATCCGCTGCTGCGAGATGCGCTAGATAAATTACGATTAAATGATGCCGCGTTAGTTTATGAACCAGAATCTTCAGCGGCTCTTGGATTTGGTTTTCGCTGCGGATTCTTAGGTCTTTTGCACATGGAAATTGTGCGTGAGCGACTAGAGCGCGAAGCGGGATTAACGCTAATTTCTACCGCGCCAAACGTGGTTTACAAGGTGACAATGGAAGATGGAAAACAATTTGTGGTGACAAATCCATCTGAGTATCCAGATGGAAAAGTAGATGAAGTTTTAGAACCAATTGTTCGTGCCACCATTTTGGCGCCGAGTGAATTCATCGGTTCAATCATGGAACTTTGCCAACAACGCCGTGGCACATTGCTAGGAATGGATTATTTATCGGAAGATCGGGTGGAGATCAGATACACATTGCCACTTGCTGAAATTGTCTTTGATTTCTTTGATCAACTTAAATCTAAAACACGTGGTTACGGTTCATTAGATTATGAAGCAATTGGCGAAGCTGCTGGCGACTTAGTAAAAGTAGATATTTTGTTACAAGGTGACAAAGTTGATGCTTTTTCTTCAATCGTGCATCGAGAAAAGGCATACCCATACGGCGTAATGATGACCACAAAATTGCGGGAATTAATTCCAAGGCAACAATTTGAAGTTCCAATTCAAGCTGCAATCGGTGGAAAAATTATTGCGCGCGAGAATATTCGGGCAATTAGAAAAGATGTTTTGGCTAAATGCTATGGCGGTGACATCACTAGAAAGCGCAAACTTCTGGAGAAACAAAAAGAAGGTAAGAAGCGCATGAAGATGGTCGGCCGGGTTGAAGTACCGCAAGAAGCATTTATCGCGGCGTTATCTACTGATGCCGATGCGCCAAAGGAGAAAAAGAAATGAACCTCTCTTTCTACGTTCATATTCCATATTGTGTAAAGCGATGTGGTTACTGCGACTTTAATACTTACACACCTAATGAGTTGAAGTTAACCGATGGAATAAGCCAGATCTCTAAAAATTACGCCGAACAAGTTGTCTCTGAAATTTCAAGGGCAAAAGCTGCAGTTGGAACCGCAAGAGTGCCAACAATTTTCTTTGGTGGCGGCACACCTTCGCTTATGAATCCAGCCGATATCGAAAAAATTATTTCA
>CAXBQO010000068.1:0-6119 GCA_963977945.1 uncultured bacterium | reverse complement strand
TTTTTTAAATTTATTAATAACTCAAAAATTATTGCATGGTATTCTCAAAATTGTATTATTGAACATCCAAAAATATTCAAAATACCTATTGGATTAGATTATCATACTCTTTATTTCTGTGGGAATGATCATCCTTGGGGTAAATCATGTACACCTATTGAACAAGAGATTGTATTGAATAATATTCGAGATTTTGCTTTACCTTTTTGGGAAAGGTTTAAAATATGTTATTCTAATTTTCATTTTAGTCTTAATAATGGATTGCGAATTGGATGTTCTAGACAATCAATTGTTGATTTAATTCCAAAAGATCTTATTTTTTATGAACCTGTTTTTATTTCTCGAGAAGATTCGTGGTTGTGTCAGACTAAATATGCATTTGTTATTTCACCTCACGGCAATGGTCTTGATTGTCATAGAACTTGGGAAGCATTTTATCTAGGTGCAGTTCCTGTAGTTTTGAAATCTGAATATACAGGTGACGAATCCTGGCCGGTATTAGTTATTGATAGTTGGGAAAGATTTGTAAGATTAGAACCTAAGGCTTTACGTGATTTATATAAAAAGTATGCAAAAACTCGAGAACAAAGCATTGCATTTTCGATCAACTTACTCGAAAAATTGAAAAACCAAATTTAGGAATTTCTGTGAAGCAAAATAACGAATTAAGGCAAAAAGGTTTAAGGCTTACTTCTCAACGCGAACTTGTTTTACAAGCGGTTAGATCCCTTGGCCACGCCACTCCAGAAGAAGTGCTTGCCCATGTTCATAAAGAAAATCCCAATATAAATCTTTCAACTGTGTACCGAAATCTAGAAACTTTAGAGAATGTTGGTTTAGTTGCCCATACTCATCTTGGTCATTCTGGTTCTACTTATCACGCCAGCGAAGAGTTAAACCATTTGCATTTAGTTTGCGGAAAATGTGGTTCAGTCGGTGATGCACCAATTGAAATGGCAACCGGCTTCGTAAATTCGTTGGCCGATGAATACGGATTTAAAACCGATGTCACTCACTTTGCAATCTATGGCGACTGCGCAAAGTGCACCAAATAAATATTTATTAAATATCTAATGTCTCAAGTCTTAGTTGATCAAGGTCCAGATAAGGGTGCAATCTGGCATTTTGGCGAACCAAATCAAGAGCAAAAATTTTTAGCTCAAGGAGATGCTTGGGCTGATTTATCTCACAGAGCCATTATTTCTATTGCAGGTGAAGATCGTTTAACTTGGTTGCATGCTTTAACCACGCAACATCTAGAAAAACTTGCGCCAAATGTTTGGAAAGAAGCATTAATTCTTGATCCAAATGGACATATCGAACATCAATTTTTCCTAGTTGATGATGGAAAAACGGTTTGGTTGCATCTAGATAGCGAAAAAAAAGAAGATCTGATTAATTATTTAGAAAAAATGAAATTTATGATGCGAGTTGAGATTTCAGATAAAAGTAGTGAATATTCAGTTTTCAAAACACCAGGTAAGACAGATGAATTAGGTGGTCCATATTTAATTTTGCCTAAATCAGAGGTATCTACCAAGACGAAAGAATTTAATAATTCGGCAAAACAAATTGGTATGTGGGCAATAGAAGCGGAACGAGTTCAAGCCCAGCGAGCTAGGTTGTTATTTGAAACCGATCATAAGTCGATTCCAAATGAATTAGGTTTTTTAAATCGTGCTGTACATATGAACAAAGGCTGCTATCGCGGACAAGAGACCGTGGCAAAAGTTTTTAATTTAGGTCAACCACCTCGCAAATTGGTTTTGTTGCATCTTGATGGCTCTATGGCAGAGATTCCAAATCATGCCGACGAGATACAACTTTCGGGCAAACCTGTTGGATTTATTGGAACCGCAGTAAGACATCATGAATTAGGGCCAATTGCACTTGCGGTAATTAAAAGAAATACCCCAGAAGATGCCACTTTGAATATTAAGAACATCACCGCAACGATTGATATTTAGACTAAATTAATCAAGAATAAATCATGGATAAATCATGGAAACATTAACTTCGGTGTTGCTAATTTCGGCATCTTTTGCGTTATCGGTTTTGCTTATATTTTTAGGCGTAAAAGTTTTTCGGCAAGAATGGCGAAATAAATAGTGGCATTTACTATTCCGCAAGATTTACATCCAGATTTAATGCCCCTTGCTTGGCTGCTTGGAAGTTGGCGCGGCAAAGGTCGGGGTGAATATCCAACTACTGAACCTTTTTTGTTTTCGCACGAGGTTGTTTTTAATCACGATGGTCGCAATTTTTTAAATTATTTTTCTCGCTCTTGGATTATTAATGCTGATAATGAAGTGATTAGGCAAGGCGCATCTGAAGTTGGATTTTGGCGAATTCGCGATAAAAATGTAATTGAAGTTTTATTGGCACATAGCACCGGAATTGTTGAAGGTTGGTTAGGTGTTGCAAACAACGCAAAAATTCAATTAGAGATGGATCAAGGTTATTCCGCTCCATCTGCCAAAATCGTTACCGCTGGCTCCAGACTTTATGGTTTAGTAGACGGACAACTTTTTACTTCATATGACATGGCAGCAGAAGGTCAAACATTGCAAGCACATTTATGGTCATCACTAGAAAGACAGGCTGGCGATTAATAATTTTAAAGGTGAACAACTTGCAATTGTCACCCGGTCTGGATTTACCGAATCTATTCATTTTGGATTTTTGATCGCACTTGATTCATCTGGCAAAGTTGAAATTTCAAAAGGGGATGCAAATCAAATAATTTTCGCAAGATCTGCCCTTAAATCTCTGCAGGCAGCAGCGATGTTGAGAAATGGTCTGCAAGTTAGCGATCAACAATTAGCTTTAGTTTGTGCCAGCCATTCAGGCTCAAATTCACATATTGAAATAGCCAGATCTATTTTGAAAGATAACCAAATAGCTGAATCGGAATTAAAGAATGCTAAAGATCGACCACTTGGTGAAGCTGAACGAATAAATTGGGGCGAAAAACCGGCCGAGCAAATCGCGCACAACTGCAGCGGCAAACATGCCGGAATGTTGGCTACCTGCGTTGCCAAAAATTGGCCAAAAGATTCTTATTTAGATGTCAATCATCCATTGCAAGTGGCAATCAAGGCAGAAATTGAAAAATTAAGCGGCGAAAAAATTACCCAAATTTCAATAGATGGTTGTGGCGCTCCGCTTTTTGGATTTTCATTAATTGGTCTAGCCCGAGCAATTCATAATTTAATGAAATCTACTGATCCAATTCACCAACGAATAATCGCTGCCTGTCGCCAATTTCCTGAAGTAGTTGCCGGAGAAAAAAGATTAACAACAAGAATGATGCGATCTGTTCCCGGATTATTTATGAAAGAAGGCGCAGAAGGCGTAGAAGTTTGCGCATTAGCTGATGGCAGAACAATTGCTATGAAAATAATTGATGGCTCATGGCGCCCAGTTGCACCAATAATTCAAGAGATTTTTTCCCGTTGGAATGTCACGATGCCAGATGAAACCGTAAACATCACCGGTGGTGACCAAATTGTTGGGAAAGTAATCGCAACAATCTAGTTTTGCGCTAGTTTTTGTAATTGTTTTTGAAGGTTAAACTATGTCTGTGAATTCAAATTCTTCCCGTCCAGCACGCATCGCAACTTTGATGGTGCACACCTCACCCCTTGATCAAGCTGGCACCGGGGATGCAGGTGGAATGAATGTTTATGTAACCGAAACCGCTAAAAAAATGGCGGAAGCAAATGTTGCCGTAGATATTTTTACGCGCAAAACTCGTTCAGATTTAGCAGATCGGGTAGAGATTGCTCCGGGCGTAAATGTTTTTAACCTTGAAGCCGGACCATATGAGGGAATCTCAAAAGAAGAATTACCATCGCAAATTTGCGCGCTAACTTCTTCATTTATGCATCATGCTGCAAAATTCCCAGCCGATTATTATCAAGTTTTACATTCACATTATTGGATTAGCGGTCAACTTGGTTGGATGATTTCAGAGCGCACCAAAATTCCATTAATTCACACAATGCACACTATGGCTAAAGTAAAAAATCAGGCGCTAGCTGATGGCGAAAATCCAGAGCCACAGACTCGTGCAATTGGCGAAGAACAAGTTGTAAAAGCAGCGACTGGATTAATTGCTAACACCGATGCTGAAGCCGCAGCCTTAGTTTCACTCTACGATGCCTGCCCAGACAATGTTTTTGTGGTTACACCAGGAGTTGACTTAAAAATGTTTTCACCTGGTGCTGGAAAAAATGCCGCTCGTGCAAAATTAAATATTGCACCCGATGCACTAGTTATAAGTTTTGTTGGCCGAATTCAGCCACATAAAGGACCAGAAACTTTAATTAGGGCGACTGCTGAAATGTTGCAACATTCTCCGTTCTTAAGATCAAAGCTGGCGGTAATTGTTATGGGTGGTCCATCTGGAAATGGGCAAGGCGAACCAGAAAGATTAAAAACACTTGCAAAGTTTTTAAAGATTGATGATGTGGTGCATTTTGTCGCACCATGTTCAAGATCTGAATTACCAGATTGGTATCGGGCATCAGATTTAGTTTGCGTGCCAAGCCATAGCGAATCATTTGGATTAGTTGCACTCGAAGCACAAGCATGTGGAACTCCAGTGGTAGCCACCGCTGTTGGTGGATTGCGCACTGCAATTTCAGATGGAATCTCTGGCTCACTAGTTGACGGACACGATCCACGTGCATGGAGCGCAGTGATTTCGAGATTATTGCTAGAACCGCAACGCAGATTGTTGTTATCAGTTGGTGCGCTAACACACGCCTCACACTTTGGTTGGGAACATACCGCCAGAAAAACACTTGATGTTTACGACTGGGCAATTTCACAATCTGATTCCAAATCATTACGCGCAATAAATTAAATGATTGAACCATCGGCGGTAATCGAAGATTTTTTAGAGTCTCATGGGTTGGATTATGAACAACCAAATGAAAATACTTTCATGGTCACACTTCCTGGTGAAACCAAATTACAAACTCATTGCGCGTTAGTTATTGGCGATCATTCTCTTAGCATTAATGCTTTTGTAATACGCCGTCCGGATGAAAATACCGCAGCAGTTCACGACTGGTTGCTGCGTAAAAACGCGCAAATGTATTCGGTGGCTTTTGCTATCAATGAACTAGGTGATATTTATTTAGTAGGCAGATTGCCACTAGTGGCGCTTTCCGAGCAAGAAATAGATCGAATTCTTGGAGCAGTTTTGCAATATTCCGATTCCGCTTTTAATCCACTTTTAGAACTTGGTTTCTCATCTGCAATACGTCGGGAATGGGCTTGGCGAGTTTCTCGCGGAGAATCGCTTGCTAATTTACAAGCGTTCAAACATTTAATTGATTAAGTTGTCCTTGTGAATAAGAAATTAATTTTGCTGCGCCACGGCGAAAGTGAATGGAATTCAAAAAACTTATTCACCGGCTGGGTTGATGTCTCACTTTCTGCTAAAGGAATTCAAGAAGCTGGGCAGGCTGGACAATTATTGAAACAGGAAGGTTTACTTCCTGACATTCTGCATACCTCGCTTTTGCGTCGAGCAATTTCAACTGCACAAATAGCCTTAGAAAATTGTGATCGGCATTGGATTCCAGTTAAGAGAAGTTGGCGATTAAATGAACGTCATTACGGAGCCTTGCAAGGAAAAGATAAAGCCCAAACTTTGGCTCAGTATGGTGAAGCCCAATTTAAATTATGGCGAAGATCATTTGATGTGCCACCACCTGCAATTTCTGACGATGATCAATATTCGCAAGCAAAAGATTTTCGTTACAAAGATTTAGGCGCCGATCTTCCTAAAACAGAATGCTTAAAAGATGTGGTCAACAGACTTTTGCCCTATTTGCTCGGTGAAATTACCGATGATTTAAATGCTGGAAAGTTAGTTTTAGTTGTAGCACATGGAAATTCAATCAGAGCAATTGTTAAACATATTGATTGTATTTCCGATGAGGATATTGCAGAAGTGAATATTCCTACGGGAATTCCTTTGTTATACGAATTTGATGCAAAGTTTGAACCACTTGTTAAGGGTGGCAGATATTTAGATCCTGAAGCTGCCGCAAAATCAATCGCCGCAGTGGCAAATCAAGGAAAGAAATAATTAATCAGTAACC
>CAXBQO010000067.1:0-6201 GCA_963977945.1 uncultured bacterium | reverse complement strand
AGCATGGGCATTTGCGGCAAATACATTTTTAATTGCAACCTGCCAACTTTGGGTAACAAAAAAACTAATTAACTACTCAAGAAAATTTGCAATATCAGCTGCAGTTTTATTTTGGGCTTTGGCTTGGGCAGCCCTTGCGCTTAGCGGAATCAAATTTATTTCCCCGTTATTTTGGGCGATTGCATGTCAATTTATTTTTGGAATTGGTGAAATGATTTGGTCTCCAATTTTGCCAAGCATCGTTAATCAATTAGCACCAGATCATTTGCGGGGAAGATATAACTCAGCCAGTGCAGCTACATGGCAAGTGGGACAAATTGCCGGCCCCGCATTTGCTGGTCTGATGTTGGGTTGGAAAGTGCCTTGGCTTTGGATAAGTTTGTTGATTACCGCTTTAGTATTTATATCAATTGTGGCATCAAAGTTGAATTTGCCAAAGCGAGAACAAAATAGAATTTAGCCATCGAGAGTAGGTTTCATGAAAAAATTTAACGATTGGATTGCCAGCAAAATTACTAGCGCGGTCGCAACAATGTGGTGTGCTTATATTTTTGCAGCTATCGCTCTGATTTCACTTCCTTCAGCTATTAAAAGTCACGACCCGATTGTGATTGTGGCCTGGGTGGCGCAAACTTTTTTGCAATTGGTTCTGCTCTCCATAATTATGGTTGGGCAAGATGTGCAATCAAAAGATATGCAACAAAAAATATCTGAAACTCACACTGCAAGTTTGGGTGAGTTTGAACTTGCTAAAGAAGCTAGAGAAATTGCAAACAAAGAGTTACAAGAGTTAAAGCAAATAGCAAAAGATATTCATAGAGTTTTGCGAGATGTTGAAGGCCGTAAGTAATCAATTTTCGTAATGGAGTTTTCTGAATTAATTACCTTTCCGAATATAAAAACGCTCTATATAGCTAGGTTTATATCTAATTTCGGAAATGGAATGGCGCCTATTGCGCTGGCTTTTGGAGTTTTGGCACTTCCAAATGGTTCGGCTCAATTACTTGGTTTAGTACTTGGCGTTCAAACCACAATATTTTTAATCATGACTCCTTTCGGTGGAGTAATTGCCGATCGATATGGTCGTGCGCGAATGGTTGGAATTTGCGACTTAGTGGGCGGATTAATGTTGTTTGTGCAGGTCGCATACTTTGCAACCGGAAATGTTCCAACAATTGTTTTGCTTCTAGTAAATGGATTATTTGGAATTCTTTGGGGAATTTGGTGGCCAGCATTTGCGGGCATAATGCCGGCAATATTGCCGGAAACTGCACTTCAGCGTGGAAATGCCGTGAATTCATTTGTATCAAATATTGGCCTAATTCTTGGCGCGGCCAGCGCCGGATTTTTAGTGGCTAATTTTGGTGCTGCATTGGCACTTGGAATCGATGCTGCAACTTTTGTTTACTCTGGAATCGCCATATACGGATTAAGAAATTTAACTCCAGCACTGCAAGTTGTAGAAAATAAAGTTCTAAAAGATTTAAAAGATGGATGGAAAGTTTTCATTTCATTTCGATGGATAGTAGTTATCGTAAGTTGTTTTTCTTTTATAGTGATGTGTTGGGCAGCGGCAGAAAATGTGCTTGGACCATTAATTGCCTTAAAACATTTTGACGGTGCAAAATCTTGGTCGTTGGTCATAAGTGCTGAATCTGCCGGATTAATTATCGGCTCATTTATTGCCTTCAAAATTAAACTTAAATATCCAATGAGATTTTTGATGTTATCTTCCTTTACTTTAACTTTTTATATTTGGTCATTGGCCAAACCACAGTCCCTTCTTGTTATTGCCTTTTTCGCATTTTTATTTGGAATCACTTTAGATTTGTGGGGTTCACTTTGGACAACCGCGCTTCAAACTAAAGTTCCCCGCGAGGCTTTATCAAGAGTTACTTCATTTGATGCGATGGGATCTTTATTATTTCGCCCAATCGGTTTGGCAATCGCCGCGCCACTTTCTAATTTATTTGGGTTATCAATGTTTTTAACTTTAGCAGCAGCGCTTACCGCGATAGCGATAATTATTGGGTTACTTGATCCACAAGTGCGAAATATGCAGATGAAGGAATAAGTTTTCTCTCAGAAACCTTTCAGCAATGTTATTTAATATTCAGCAAGGTGTAGAAAAGAAAATAGATATCGATAGACAAAGTTGGAAGGGTAAAAAATGCGTAGTTCAGTTTTGAAGTTATTGGCAGGATTTTTGGTCGGAGCATCAGTAGTTGGCGGTTTTGCGGTTGCCCAAAATTCTCAAGTTCCGATAGTTAAAGCTTGTGTCGATAACAAAACATCAGCGCTTTACGCTTCTTCAGATGGCAACTGTTCTAAAGGCAGAACAGCGATAGATATTGGATCAACTGGGGCCAATGTAAAAAGTATCGCGCAATTAGTTTCGCCATCTGTGGTTTCGATTTCAGTGACCACCACATTAGGTGGAGGAACTGGTTCGGGTTCGATTTATCAAACAAATTCCAATAACTCATACATTCTTACTAATAACCATGTTATTGAAGCGGCGGTAGCGGGCGGTACAATAAACGTAGAACTAAATAATGGTGATGTTGTTCCAGCAACAATTGTCGGTCGAGATCCAGCTTATGATTTAGCAGTTCTACAAATTAAACGCGGAAATATGCCGGCAATTAATTTTGGCGACTCAACCTCTTTAAGTATCGGCGATCCCGTGGTTGCATTTGGTTCTCCACTTGGATTATCAGGAACAGTAACAAGTGGAATCGTTTCAGCAATTAATCGTCCAGTAACTACCGGTGGCTCGGCTACGAGCGAATCTTCTTATATAAATGCGGTTCAGACCGATGCTGCGATTAATCCAGGAAATTCAGGTGGCCCACTTGTAGATGGTGCTGGTCGAATTATCGGAATTAATTCTGCAATCGCGTCACTTGGAACAACAACTCAAACTGGAAATATCGGACTCGGGTTTGCAATTCCATTTAATCAAGCAAAACGTATTGCTGATGAAATTATCAAAAATGGATTTTCAACCAAACCATTACTTGGAGTTTCCTTCGATCCCTATTTCACCGGAATTGGAGCAAAAGTATTTGCAGTTACTGCCGGTAAAGGTGCAGCCCGCGCTGGAATTCCAGTCGGTGCAATTATCAAATCAATTGATGGCGTGAAAATAACCGATAACGTTTCAGCAATTGTCAGAATTAGAGCCAAAGCTCCTGGCGATCAAGTAACAGTAGTGGCTGAATTACCTAACGGAATCAGCACAACTTACACAGTTACCCTTGATTCAGCGCCATCACTAGGAAATTAATCACTGTAAATGTTTTAAGGTTTGATTCGGCTTCGTGTCATAATGACTTGTGCGCAGCCGAATCAAATCTGTTGAACTTGAAATTCTGGCGGCAATTTCTGGAATTTTCATCGCATTTCAATCAAGAGTAAATGGCGAACTTTCTCATCAAGTAGGTGACAGCCTAACTGCAGCGTGTATTTCATTTCTTAGTGGATTCATTGTCGTTTCAACAATCGCTTTTTCTCAAAAGCAAATTAGATCAGGTCTATTGCAACTAAAAAGCGCAGTTTCAAGAAAAGAAATTCCTAGACATCGACTACTTGCCGGAACTTTAGGAGCAACTTTCGTAGCGATTCAAACTTATTCAGTACCCGTAATCGGTGTTGCGTTATTTACGGTCGCTTCCCTTGCCGGTCAAACTGTTATGTCGCTTTTTGTAGATCGTGCCGGGTTAACTGGTGGTGGCCCAAAGGAAATTAATCGGTCCAGAGTTATTTCAGCAGCAATCACAGTGACAGCTGTACTCATTTCTTGTTTAGATCGCCTACAACTTACAGAATTTTCTTTATTGGCGGTGATTTTAGGTTTATTCGCTGGTGCTTTAGTGGCATTTCAACGTGCATTTAACGGACAAATAAATGAATTTACTGGTCAAAGTTTTGCCACATCTTGGTTAAATTTTTTAACCGGATCAACATTCCTAGTTTTATTGTTTGGTATCAAGGCTTTGTTTAGTAATACAAATATGCCAACTTCATTAAATGGTCCAGCGTGGATTTATTTAGGCGGCACAATCGGAGTTATGTATATAGCTTTTTCAGCCAAAATTGTGCAGCAAATAGGAGTTCTAGTTTTTACAATGATTAGCGTCGGCGGGCTTCTTTTCGGCTCACTTTTAATAGATGTTTTGATGCCAACAAAAAATATTGGGGTATCAGCATTTTTGATTGCCGGAATCGTGCTGGCTTATTTAGGCGTATTAGTTAGTGGTCAATCCCGAGCTTCTCGACGATAATTTCTTATTCCAGAAATTATCGAAAGTGTTATAAAAAAAGCCGCCAGAAAATAGGAAATATTTTTTACCCAAGGCAGTGAGCCAGAAAAATATCCGGCTGAAGTTATTCCCACACCCCAAAGTAGAGCGCCCAATGCATTTGCTGATAAAAATTTGTAGTAATTCATTTTGACGGTTCCAGCAATTGGCGGCACAAAAGTTCTAATCCAAGGGAAATACCGCGCTATAACTACCGACCACCAACCATATTTTTCATAAAACTTTTCTGATCTAATAATCATTTTTTGAACTCTTGGGGATTTACGTTTATCTAAATAAGGTCGACCGATTTTTCTTCCTAATACATAACCCACCTGGTCGCCAATAAATGCGGCTAGAAAAATCAGGAAAACTAAAACCACAATATTTATGTCAGATCTTGAAGCTGCTACTAAGCCAGCACTAAAAAGTATGGAATCGCCGGGTAAGAAGAATCCAAAAAGTAATCCAGTCTCAACAAAAATTATTCCAGCTACAACTAAGTAAAAAATAAAAGGCGCAATTGGAGATAGTTGAGTATCAAAACTTGCCGCCCAATTGGTCATACTGATTTCTTAACCGCTGCTGCCACCTTTGTTACTACTGATTGATCAAAAACACTTGGCACGATGAAGTTTGAATTTAACTGCTCACTTGTAACACATGATGCAATCGCTTCAGCGGCGTTGACCAACATGCCATCGGTAATTTTGTTGATTCGAGCATCTAACAAACCGCGAAAAATTCCCGGAAATGCCAACACGTTATTGATTTGATTTGGTTGATCAGAGCGACCAGTAGCAACAACTGCCGCATATTTTCTAGCGATTGTTGGATCAACTTCAGGGTCTGGATTTGCCAGTGCAAAGACGATTGAACCAGGCGCCATACTTTTTACATCAGCTTCAGAAATAACATTTGAAATGCTGACCCCAATAAATACATCTGCACCCTTTAATGCTTCTGTCATTGAGCCACTAAATTTTCCAGGTGAACAATTTTCTAAAAACCATTTGCGCATTGGACTATCAGCAGAAGTAGATTTTGAAACTAAACCATCTTTATCAAAACCAATAATATTTTTGGCTCCCTTATGAACCAACAATCTGGCAATAGCGGTTCCGGCAGCTCCAACACCGCTTAAAACGATTTTGACTTCATTTAAATTCTTTTTCACTAATTTCAATGCATTTGTTAGAGCCGCTAATACAACAATTGCGGTGCCATGTTGATCGTCGTGAAACACCGGAATATCTAATTTTTCACGAAGTTTTGCCTCAATTTCAAAGCATCTTGGCGCAGAAATATCTTCTAGATTTATTCCACCAAACACGGGCGAAATAATTTCAATGGTTCTTACTATCTCATCTACATCTTGAGTTGCAAGACAAACTGGCCAAGCATCTACGTCTGCAAATCTCTTAAACAGCGCGGCCTTTCCCTCCATAACAGGTAGTGCAGCCTCAGGGCCGATATTTCCGAGTCCAAGGACAGCGGAACCATCAGTCACTACTGCAACCGTATTTCGTTTTATCGTAAGTCTTCGAGCGTCAGCTTTGTCCTTAGCTATAGCTGTACATATACGTGCTACTCCTGGGGTATATGCTCGAGAGAGATCATCGCGTGTCTTTAATGGAACTTTAGATTGAACTTCAAGTTTACCGCCTAAATGAAGCAAAAAAGTTCTGTCCGAAACTTTTCGAACTTTAAGTGAGTCACTCTTTCCTAGCGCGGCCGCAATTCTTTCAGCATGTTCTGAATTCATTGTGTCACAAGTGACGTCTACAACTACTTTGTCGTGCAATGATTCAACGACATCTAGAGCAGTGATGGTTGCGTTTTCTTTAGTGACAATTGTAGTAATTTCAGCTACGGGATTACTAGAAGGTTCTCCTTC
>CAXBQO010000066.1:0-6246 GCA_963977945.1 uncultured bacterium | reverse complement strand
ATTATTCCACGCGCACATGCACCAACTGCTTCAAATGCGTCGATGATTGTTACATCTTTGCCATCTAATTTTCCAGGTAATGTTGAACCGGCATAAACAAAAACACTCGCTACATCAATACGTGCTGCTGCCATCATCATTCCTGGTAATGATTTATCGCAACCGGCAAATGTCACCATTCCATCAAGACGCTCTGCTTGCATAACTGTTTCAACTGAGTCAGCAATAACTTCTCGGGAAACTAATGAAAAATGCATTCCTTCATGGCCCATTGAAATTCCATCAGAAACAGAGATGGTGCCAAACTGCATTGGAAAACCACCAGCTGCAATCACACCTTGTTTAGATGCTTTTGCTAAGCGATCAAGTGAAAGATTGCACGGAGTAACTTCGTTCCAAGAAGAAGCGATTCCAATTTGTGGTTTAGCAAAATCTTCATCTTTCATACCGATTGCTCGCAACATTCCGCGGGCAGGTGCGCGCTCTAAGCCATCTGTAACTAATCCAGAACGGGGCTTTAAAGTCATTTCAAAAGTTTATCGGTGAATAAGAATTTATGGCTGTTGACCTAAATGTTTAAGCAATAACTCCCGCACTTTTGCAGCATTTGCTTGGCCACCAGTTGATTTCATAACCGCACCAATTAACGCACCCGCTGCTGGAATATTGCCACCTCTAACTCTTTCGGCGGTCTCAGGTTGTGCAGCAATCGCAGCTTCAATCGCGCTCATAAGTGCAGAATCATCTGATACAACTTTAAGACCACGTTTATCCATAACTGATTTTGGCGAACCTTCTTTATCAATTACTCCGGCTAGAACTTGCCGCGCTAATTTGTCAGTTAATTCTCCTGATGAAATTAATTTAATTAGTTCTACAACATCGCTAATCGAAATTAAATCAACTGGTGCGACCGATTTTTCATTTGCGATTCTAGAAATCTCACCCATCCACCAACTACGTGCTAATCCTTTATCAGCGCCAGCATCAATTGTTTGCGCAACTGTGTCTAATAAATCTGCATTGACCATTGCCACCATTTCTTTATCTGGCACATTCCATTCTTGTTGCAATCTCTTTCGGCGCTCCGATGGTTTTTCCGGCAATTTTTTACGCAGCGATTCAATCGTTTCTTTAGTCGGTGCCACCGGAACTAAATCTGGCTCTGGAAAATATCGATAATCCTCGGCCTGCTCTTTTGATCTGCCCGGGCGAGTTAATCCGCTATCTTCTAAAAAGTGTCTGGTCTCTTGAACAACTCGCTCACCTTTATCTAACAAATTAGCGTGACGCTCGATTTCACTTTGAACTGCTCGTTCAATCGAACGCAACGAGTTTACGTTTTTAGTTTCACTTCGTGTTCCTAATTTTCCAGATTTAATTGGTGCTAACGAAACGTTTGCATCGCATCGCAGCGAACCTTGTTCCATCCGCACATCTGAAACTTGCAAACTTTTTACAATGTCACGTAATTCGGTGACATATGCACGGGCAACTTGCGGGGCATATTTGCCGGTACCGGTAATCATTTTGGTAACGATTTCAATTAATGGAATTCCGGCACGGTTGTAATCAAGAAGTGAGTATTCCGCTCCGTGAATACGACCGGTGGCACCACCTACGTGGCTAGATTTACCAGTGTCCTCTTCCATGTGAACTCGTTCAATTTCAATTTTAAATTTCTTTGGACCTTCATCGGTATCAATTTGCACCTCTAAAAATCCATTTTTACAAATTGGTTCGTCATATTGTGAAGTTTGAAAATTCTTTGGCATATCTGGATAAAAATAATTTTTGCGGGCAAATCTTGAAAACGGTGCAATCTCACAGTTAAGTGCTAAGCCAATTAAAATCGTGCTTTCAATCGCCCGGTTATTAACTACCGGCAACGAACCTGGTAAACCTAAACAAACAGGGCAGGTTTGAGTATTTGGTGCAGCGCCAAATTCAGTCGCACAGCCGCAAAACATTTTTGATTTGGTATTTAATTCAACGTGAACCTCTAAACCTAAAGTTGGTTCGTACTTTTGCATCGCGGTATCAAATGTCAGCATTTGGAACCATTCAATTTCGGCGCAAACTCCCAAAATGGTTTGCCCCAATTTTCAGTTAGCGCAGCTTCGATTGCTCCGCCTACTAAATAAAGTCGATCATCTGCCATTGCCGGCGCCATAATTTGAAAACCACTTGGCAATTTATCTTCACTTGCTAAACCATTTGGCAAACTCATTCCGCAAATTCCAGCCATATTTACTGGAATTGTGGCGATGTCATTTAAATACATCGCTAGTGGATCATTTGCTTTCTCACCAATTTTGAAAGCGGTAGTTGGCGCAGTTGGTGAAACTAAAACATCGGCGCTCTTAAAAGCGTTATCAAAATCTTGTTTAATTAAAGTGCGCACCTTTTGCGCTGAACCGTAATAAGCATCGTAATAACCAGATGAAAGTGCGTATGTTCCAAGAATTATTCGGCGCTTCACTTCGCGGCCAAAACCTGCTTGGCGCGTTAGGTTCATAACCTCTTCAGCACTTCGATTTCCATCATCACCAACACGTAAGCCATAACGCATCGCATCAAATCGCGCTAAGTTAGATGAACATTCAGATGGCGCAACTAAGTAATAAGCCGCTAATGCGTATTGAAAATTTGGGCAAGAAACTTCGACAATTTGTGCGCCAAGTTTTACAAGTAAATCAAGAGTTTCACTAAATTTTTCGGCAACTCCTTTTTGATAACCATCACCAGTTAATTCTTTAACTACTCCAATTTTTAATCCCTTTACATCTTTTTTACGAGCTGCCGCTACAAAATCTGGCACAGATGCATTAATACTGGTGGAATCTTTTGGATCAAAACCTGCGATGGCAGCGTGCAGTAATGCTGCATCTTCAACAGTTCTAGCAAATGGTCCGGCTTGATCTAATGATGATGAAAATGCAACTAATCCATAACGAGAAACAGATCCATAAGTTGGTTTCACGCCGACGATTCCGCAAACCGCTGCTGGTTGCCTAATTGATCCACCGGTATCTGTACCAATTGAAATTGGTGCTTCAAATGCTGCAACCGCTGCCGCCGAACCACCACTTGATCCACCCGGAATGCGCGATAAATCCCACGGATTATGTGTTGGACCATAAGCGGAGTTTTCAGTTGATGATCCCATTGCAAACTCATCCATATTTGTTTTACCTAATATCACCACACCATTTGATTTCAATTTTGAAACCACAGTTGCGTCATATGGTGGACGCCAGCCTTCTAATATTTTTGAGCCACAAGTTGTTGGCACATTTTCTTGAACCATTACATCTTTTAATGCCAACGGAACTCCGGCTAATGGCGATAACTTTTCACCGGCAGCACGCTTTTTATCGATTTGTTCAGCTTGGGCGAGCGCATTTTTTTCATCTAAATATAAAAATGCTTTTACATCTTTATCTACCGCTTTAATCTGTTCATAATGCGCTTTTACTAATTCACTGGCAGAAATTTCTTTCGCCGCTAGTGCTTTTGCTTGTTCGGCCGCGCTCTTTTTAAGAACACTCATTCTTCACCCAAAATTTGTGGAACTTGGAATCGGTTTTCACTCTTTTTTGGCGCACCGGATAATGCTTGTTCGTTGGTCAAACTTTTTGTGACCACATCTTCGCGGGTGACATTATTAATTGGAATCGGATGCGAAGTTGGCGGCACATCTTTGCCTGCTACCTCTTGCACTTTTGCTACCGCCGAAAGAATTACCTGCATTTCACCAGATAAATGATCTAGCTCTTCATCAGACATTTGGATGCGAGCCAACCTGGCTAAATTTGCGACTTCTTCTCTAGAAATTCCGGCCATTAGGCAACCTTACCTGTGCGGGTTTTAACCGAGAAATTAATTTTTAAAGACTATGATTTCAAGTTAGAAATTATGAGATTTATATTGAAGTTCATTCGAAATACAGTAATCACATTAGCGGTGATTTATGGCCTGCTATTTGCTTTGACAACTTACGCGCATTATCCAGAACCAATAAGTGCAATTCGTCTGGGATTAGCACCAGCATCTAAAACACCACTCTTAATGCCATCGCATGAATTTGCTCCGGCTAGCAAACCGATTTCATTACCAACCGGAATCGAAGTGATGCCAAAAGTTGATTATCAAGGAAACAAAATTGCATTTGATGACTTTTTATCACTAACTAAAACCAATGCCTTCTTAGTTATTAGAAATGGCATGCTGACATATCAGTATTACAACGATGGCTTTTCCGAATCATCCAAACTTCCTTCATATTCGGTAGCAAAAACTATGACCTCGTTAATGATTGGAAAATTAATTGCCGATGGCAAGATTGCTGAATCAGATCACTTTGTAGATTTCTTTCCTGAATTAAAAAACAATACCGATTTCGACAAAGTCACTATTCGCGATCTTTTGGATATGCAAGGTGGAGTTTTAGTTTCAGATAATTATCCAACCGGCCCAAGCGGATGGGGTGTGGCGATTGCGCAGATGTATGCCACCACGGACACAATGTGGTTTATCAAAAATAATCGAAAGATGGCAGAAGCTCCTGGCACGAAAGCGGAATATCGAAGTGTTGATACCCAAATGCTAGGAATGATTATTCGCAAAGTTACTGGCGAAAAAGTTTCAGATTACTTTTCAAAAACCGTTTGGCAAAAAGTTGGCGCCAAATACCCAGGAACTTGGAATGTTGATCGCATTGGTGGACAAGAAAAAACATTTTGTTGTTTTAATGCCACCGCAATTGATTATGCAAAAGTTGGTTTGATGTTGCTAAATAATGGATATGTTGGCAGCGAAAGAGTTGTAAGCGCTGATTGGATGAAACGTTTGCGCACTCCAGTTGTTAAGTTAGATCGTGACTGGGGTTATGGCGCACAAATCTGGCATCCGTATCCAGACATCATGATGATGATGGGATTACATGGACAATATGTATACGTAGACCCAGCAACTCGCACTGTGATTGTAAAAAGTAGTGATGTGCCAACTGGTAAAGAAGATGAAGCGGCAGTTGCTTCGGTATTAAATCAAATTTCTAAATTACGATCTTAAATAATTATTCTGTTTGCGGAGTAGTTGGATCAGAAACTTTGTACTCCCACTGTTGTTCAATTTCATCATCACTTAATTGATCAACATCATCATTTAAGTTATCGCGCCAGAGCGCTTCAAGGCGTACATCTTGTCCGCGAGGACCGGCTAATAATTCTGCGCCGGCTTCAATGCTTGGTTCCCAATCAAAGATAACGGCGGAATCACCCTCGCCAATTCTTACTTCACTGCCGGTAACTGCACCTTTTTTAAATAACTCTTTTTCAACTCCATATGAAGCTAAACGATCTGCTAAATAACCAATTGCTTCGGCATTTTTAAAATCGGTTTGTTTAACCCAACGTTCTGGTTTTGTACCAACAACTTGGAAGCTGCCATCTTTATTTGCAGTAACTTTAAAACCGGCATCATTAACTGGCACTGGTCGCAACACAATTCGAGTTTGCGCATCATCAGTTTTTTGTTTTCGTTGTTCTTCAATGATTCTAGACATTGCATAAATAAGATCTTGTAATCCTTGGCGATTTGCAGCCGATACTTGATAAACCTGATACCCGCGTTTTACTAACTCTGGCTGCACCATGTCGGCAATCGCTTTGCCATCTGGTAAATCAATTTTGTTTAACGCAATTATTCGTGGTCGATCAGATAGGCCACCATATGCCTGTAATTCCGCTTCAATAACTTCAAAATCTTTAACGGGATCTCGATCAGTTTCTAGCGCCGCACAATCTAAAACTTGAACCAATGCACTGCATCGTTCAACGTGACGCAAAAATTCATGACCTAATCCTTTGCCAGTTGATGCTCCTGGAATTAATCCCGGTACATCTGCCACAGTAAATCGAGATTCACCTGCTTGAACCACACCAAGATTTGGTACCAATGTTGTGAATGGATAATCTGCAATTTTTGGTCTGGCAGCAGATATTGCGGCAATCAAAGATGATTTACCGGCACTTGGAAAACCAACTAAACCAATATCGGCAACACTTTTTAATTCCAAAATTAAAGTTCGACTTTGTCCAGGTTCACCAAGTAATGCAAAACCTGGAGCGCGTCGTCTGGAATTTGCTAGCCCAGCATTTCCAAGTCCACCAAGTCCGCCTTGTGCGGCAATAAATCTGGTTCCGATTCCAAGTAAATCTGCAATTTGATTTCCGTTTTCAT
>CAXBQO010000065.1:0-6293 GCA_963977945.1 uncultured bacterium | reverse complement strand
GATGTGGTGGCTTATGCCGGCGAAAAATATGGCGTGAAACCGGCAAACTTTTTAGATATCGGTGGCGGCGCTTCTGCTGAAGTAATGGCCAATGGGCTATCAATTATTTTAGGAGACCCATCGGTTCGAAGTGTGTTTGTAAATGTTTTTGGCGGAATCACTGCTTGCGATGCGGTTGCAAATGGAATCATTCAAGCGTTACAAATTTTAGGAAGCAGTGCTACTAAACCAATCGTGGTCAGATTAGATGGCAACAATGTTGTAGAAGGTCGCAAGATTTTGCAGGCTGCAAATCACCCATTGATTAAACAAGTTGAAACAATGGATATGGCGGCAGCAACCGCAGCTGAGTTAGCGGCAAAAAAATGACAATTTTCATTGATCAAAATACAAAAGTAATTGTGCAAGGTATGACCGGTTCTGAAGGAACTAAACACACAAAAAGAATGTTAAAAGCAGGCACCAATATTGTCGGTGGTGTAACTCCAGGAAAAGGCGGTCAAACCGTTGATATGGATGGCAAAGCGTTACCAGTATTTAATTCGGTAGCAGAAGCTATCTCCGCTACTGGTGCCAATGCATCAGTAGTTTTTGTACCACCAAAATTTGCAAAAGCTGCAGTTGTTGATGCCATCGATGCAGATATGCCGTTAATCGTGGTGATTACTGAAGGAATTCCAGTTCATGATGCCGCTAGTTTTTACGCACATGCAGTTAGTAAAAATAAGAATGCGACTAAAAAAATCAGAATTATTGGTCCAAATTGCCCCGGAATAATTAGTCCGGGTAAATCTAATCTGGGAATTATTCCGGCAGATATTACAAATGCAGGTGTGATTGGACTTGTTTCTAAATCTGGAACTCTTACATATCAAATGATGTATGAATTGCGAGATTTTGGTTTTACAACTGCAGTTGGAATCGGTGGCGATCCAGTAATTGGAACCACGCACATCGATTGCTTGCGAGCATTTCAAGATGATCCGCAAACCAAAGCGATTGTGATGATTGGTGAAATCGGTGGAGATGCGGAAGAGCGAGCGGCACAATTTATAAAAGAGTATGTCACTAAACCGGTAGTTGGATATGTTGCAGGTTTTACCGCTCCAGAGGGAAAAACAATGGGTCACGCTGGTGCGATTGTCTCTGGTTCCTCTGGTACTGCGATTGCAAAACAGCAAGCATTAGAAGCAGTTGGAGTAAAAGTTGGTAAAACGCCAAGTGAAACCGCAAAATTAATGCGCCAGATTTTAGAATCAAGGGGATGATTTCCAGAAGTTTTTTCTTATCCCTGCAACAGGCTTTTCGTTCAGTTTTCTTAATTTTATTTCCGCTGGCATTTATTTCTTTATTTGCTTGGGCAACTGCCGGCGCTACAACTGGTTCAACAAATGATCCGTTACGTGCGGCAATTTGGCTTTGGCTTAGTGCGCACTTAGCAAATGCCACAACCGTATTAGGAGAAAATCAAGGAGTAATTTCCTATTTGCCTTTAGGCGCAGTTATTTTTCCAATTTTTGCCATTAGAAGTGGAGTCAACCGGGCAATTTCTCGAATTGGAAAGGCGCGAATGGCGCGCACTTATTTTCTATTAAATTACCTGTTGTTATTTGTATTTCTAGTATTTATCAGTAAAACCGCAAACTATAAAATCTCGTGGGTTTTTTCATTACTTGCTCTGATTGCAATATTAATCATCGGGGTATTTGAAATTGAAAAGGCTAGTTTCATAAAGCAACCTCTGGCTCTTTTTGCCATTATTTGTGGAATTGCCGGAATCATTTTCACAATTAATTTGGCAATAAATTTTCAAACTTTGCGAAATCTTTTTATAGTTATTCAGCCTGGAATTGTCGGCGGATTTCTGTTATTGATCCTGCAGATTATTTACTTGCCAAATGTTTTCTTCCATACATTGATTTACTTATCTGGGGTTGGTATTTCCGTGGGTGGGGCATCGGTAATTTCACCATTTAAAGTTGATGTCTCAGCCATTCCAGCGATACCTCTGCTGGCTGGATTACCAGCAAAAACTATTCCGTGGCTGCTGGTTGGTAATCTATTAATAATTATTTTTATCCTAACGAATTTAGAGTTGTTGTTACGGGCAAATGACTACGTAAAAATTCGCCGGCAAAAAATAATTCGTTTTATTGTGGTGGCAATTGCGATGTTTGTACTCATAAGTGGTGCAACTTACGGAACTTTATTTACAAAAAACATGAGCAACTTTGGTAATGACCCGTTAAGAGTTTTGATATTTATCGGCTCACAGATTCTGATAATTTCGCTTTTACGTATTGGAATTCCAATAGTTTGGCAACGCCTTCAACCTCGCCGATAGGCTTTAACAATGAGCGCAGCGATATTAGATGGCAAAGAACTTGCAAAAAAATTACTTGCCCAAATCTCCGCTCAGGTTTCAAGCCGATCATCAACATCTAAAAAACTTGGCTTAGCCACAGTTTTAGTGGGCGATGATGCCGCCTCAAAATCTTATGTCGCCGGCAAACATCGCGATTGTGCTGAAGTTGGAATCAGTTCAATTAAAGTTGAATTAGATAAAAATGCCAGCAAATCCCAATTGCTCGATCAAATATCTAAATTGAATAGCGATACAAATTGCACCGGATTTTTAGTGCAGCTGCCACTTCCTAATTCATTTGCGGTTACCGAAATACTGGCCAAGATTTCGCCGGAAAAAGATGTAGATGGGTTAACGCCAGAAAATTTAGGTTTATTAGCACTTGGAAAACCCAGAGTTATTCCCTGCACCGCAAGAGCAATTCAATATTTACTGCAGCATTACCGAATCGATATCGCTGGCCGGCAGGTATTAATTATTGGTCGTGGAATGACAGTAGGGCGACCACTTTCAATACTGCTTTCATCAAAAGAAAATAATGCAACGGTGACATTGGCACATTCGGCAAGTAAAGATTTGGCACAGTTAATTGCAAAAAATGATGTGGTAATTACCGCAGTTGGTAAACCTAATTGGCTTAAATCCGATTGGGTGAAATCTGATGCAACGATAATTGATGTTGGAATTACCAAATTGGCAGATAAATTAGTCGGAGATTGCGATGAAAAAGTTGTGCAAAATTGTAAATTTTATGCGCCAGTTCCAGGTGGCGTTGGTCCACTAACCAGAGCGATGTTGCTGCAAAATCTTTTAGATTTAGATGCAGCGGAATAAAATCAAATGAAATTTGATCGCTGGCGTTGGTTTTGGCTAGCAATCGCTTTTATCGGAATCATTTTTGCAATCTTTGATTTTGTAAGAACCGGCTCAATTATTTTGGCAATCGCAACATCAATCTTTAGCGTGCTGAGATATCAAGCGAAAAAAATGGCTGGGTTTGCAAGTCGCAGAATCGAATTAGTGGTTCCGCTCACGCTTTCGGTATCACTTTTCATTCTTGCCCTCAGTTTGCCTCACGCACGCTAGTCGGCAATAGAATTGCCCCGCTCATTTCCAATAAATAGTTTTTAAATAAGGGAAGATTTCAAATGGCCAGACGTGGAAAAGTTACCGTGGTTGGTTCTGGTTTCTATGGTTCTACTACCGTCTTGCGTTTAGCTGAATATGACATTTTTGAATCGGTAGTAATAACCGACATCATCGAAGGAAAACCAGAAGGCATCGCATTAGATATAAATCAATCAAGATCTGTTGAAAATTTTGAAACAAAAGTTATTGGTGCAACTACAACTGCTGAAGGTGGTGGTTATGAAAAAACCGCTAACTCTGATGTAGTAATTATTACCGCCGGTTTGCCACGCAAACCTGGCATGAGCCGTATGGATTTAATTGATGTCAACGCCAAAATTGTTAGACAAGTGGCAGAAAATATTGCTAAACACTCGCCAAACGCGGTGATTATTGTGGTTTCAAATCCATTAGATGAAATGACCGCTCTTGCTCAACTAGCGACGAAATTCCCACATAATCGAGTTATGGGACAAGCCGGAATGTTAGATACCGCAAGATTTACTCACTTTGTTGCTGAGAAAGCTAATGTGCCAATTAGTGCGGTGAAAACTCTGACATTAGGTTCACACGGAGAAACTATGGTGCCGGTACCAAGTCGTTGCACCGTAAATGGCAAAGCACTTTCTGAAGTTTTATCGGCAACTGAAATTGCAGAATTAGTTGATCGCACCAGAAATGGTGGCGCTGAAATTGTGGCGCTATTAAAAACTGGTTCAGCATATTACGCACCATCAGCGGCTGCAGCGAGAATGGCAAAAGCGGTAATTGAAGATGCCAAAGTTGTAATGCCAGTGTGTGCTTGGGTTGATGGTCAATATGGAATCTCTGGTGTTTATTTAGGAGTAGAAGCTGAAATTGGAAAAAATGGCGTTAACAAAATAGTTGAAACCAAATTAACTGATTCCGAACTTTCAGCGTTAAAGAGTGCCGCCGAAGCGGTGCGCGCTAAACAAGCAGATGTAAAGGATCTTTAAAATGAAAAAGATTAAGGTGCAAGGAACCGTCGTCGAATTAGATGGCGACGAAATGACGCGAATCATTTGGCAGTTCATTAAAGATTCTTTGATCCTGCCTTATCTAGATGTAAATCTTGAATATTACGATCTTGGAATCGAATACCGTGATAAAACTAATGATCAAGTCACGATTGATTCGGCAAATGCAATTAAAAAACATGGCGTCGGAGTTAAGTGCGCAACCATTACGCCAGATGAAGCCAGAGTTAAAGAGTTCAACCTTAAACAAATGTGGAAGTCGCCAAATGGCACAATCCGAAATATTTTAGGCGGAGTAATTTTCCGTGAGCCAATCATCATCAAAAATGTTCCAAGGTTGATTCCACATTGGACTAAACCAATAGTTATCGGTCGTCACGCATTCGGTGATCAGTATCGCGCTACCGATTTCAAAGTACCTTCAAAAGGTAAATTAACAGTCACTTTCACTCCAGATGATGGCTCAAAGCCGATGGAGTTCAATGTCTTTGATTTTCCATCTTCTGGTGTAGCCATGACGATGTACAACTTAGATGATTCAATTCGCGATTTTGCCAGGGCTTCATTTAATTATGGATTACTTCGTAATTACCCAGTATTTCTTTCAACTAAGAACACAATTTTGAAAGCATACGATGGTCGATTCAAAGATATTTTTGCCGAAGTTTTTGAAAAAGAATTTAAATCTGAGTTTGAAAAACGCAAACTTGAATACGATCATCGATTAATTGATGACATGGTCGCAACTTCACTTCGTTGGGAAGGCGGCTACATCTGGGCTTGTAAGAATTACGATGGCGATGTGCAATCTGACACCGTTGCACAAGGTTATGGCTCACTTGGATTAATGACTTCAGTGTTGTTATCTCCAGATGGCAAAACCGTTGAAGCAGAAGCAGCACACGGAACTGTGACCCGTCACTATCGCGATCACCAAGCCGGCAAAGCCACCAGTACAAATCCAATTGCATCGATTTTTGCTTGGACCCGCGGATTACAACATCGCGCAAAATTAGATAACACTCCAGATGTCGCTAACTTTGCTGAAAAGTTAGAAAAAGTTTGTATCCAAACTGTTGAATCTGGAAAGATGACAAAAGATTTAGCGTTGTTAATTAGTGCTGATGCACCTTGGCTTAACACCCAACAATTTTTAGATGCAATAGATCAAAATCTTCAAAAAGAAATGGCTTGATTCTTTTTACAGAACCAAGCCATTAACTTTTATTTAATTACTAATTAATCCGCTTTCCAGAGTTTGCATCAAACAAATGAATCGCATCAGCTTTTGCGCTAACGGTAATTGTTTGACCAACTTTTGGAGTGTTCTTCGGATCCCAGCGCACAATTACTTGCGCACCTTCATCATGTGAGTTCAAGAACCGAACTGATTGATCAGCTGGACGTCCATAAACAAACGCATCAGCGCCAAGCTCTTCCACCGCTTCAACTGCGACTTCAAAGCCAGAACTTGCTGGCGAAAATCCTTCTGGGCGAACTCCAACTGTTACCGAAGAGCCAGCACTTGCTGGCACATCGAGCGAAAATGAACCAAGTTTTGCTTTGCCACCACTTACTGGTGCTACCAACAAGTTCATTGCTGGTGAACCAATAAATCCAGCAACGAAAGCATTTGCTGGCTTCTCATAAAGATTTCTTGGGGTATCTACTTGTTGTAGTAATCCATCTTTAAGAACTGCAACGCGATCACCCATTGTCATAGCTTCAATCTGATCGTGAGTTACATAAACAGTTGTGATTCCCAAACGGCGTTGTAATGCTGCAATTTGGGTACGGGTTGC
>CAXBQO010000064.1:0-6375 GCA_963977945.1 uncultured bacterium | reverse complement strand
ATCGGATTTGATTGTCGATGCTACAAAAGAAAATATTGATTTATTAGAACTAAATGAATTTGCGCAAAAGGAAAATGATTTTTCATTAAAAAATTATGAAAAAGCACCGAGTTACAGCGGTGATATCGGTAAATTTTTTACAGAAATTGAAGCGACTGATTTAGAAATTGAAGTTCATAGTAACAATTCTGGAAATGCAAAAAGATTGCGGGAACTTCTGGATGAATCAGAGTCAAATATCGCTGCAAAAGTAAAGGTATATGAATCCGATCTGCTGCACGGATTTATTAATAGAGATTTAGGTATTTGGTTAGTTACCCAATCGGAATTATTCGGTCAAAGTGAGAGTGATCAAGCCTTAGCAAGAGTTCCAAGTAGAAGAAAGAAAAAAATAGATCCAATTACTTTAAGTAATGGAGATTTCATAGTTCATGAACAACATGGGATAGGAAAATTTGTAGAGCTAACTGTGCGAGATTTTGGTAGATATAAACGGGAGTATTTAGTAGTTGAATACGCTGCGCCAAAACGGGGATTGCCGGCTGATCGAATTTATGTACCAACAGATTCGTTAGATCAATTATCAAAGTATGTTGGCGCAGATCAACCACCACTAAATCGAATTGGTGGCAGCGATTGGCAAAATACAAAACGTAAAGCTCGAAAAGCGGTACGGGAAATTGCGGCAGATTTGATTCGACTCTATGCCGCCAGAATTAATTCACCTGGCTTTGCCTTCTCGCCAGATAATGATTGGCAGAAAGAGTTAGAGGATTCCTTTTCATTTGTAGAAACGGTTGATCAATTATCAACAATCCAAGAGGTGAAAGCCGATATGGAGAAAGCGATTCCAATGGATCGCATAATTTGTGGCGACGTTGGTTATGGTAAAACTGAAATTGCAGTGCGCGCGGCATTTAAAGCGGTACAAGATGGCAAACAAGTGGCGGTATTGGTTCCAACCACACTTTTAGTTCAGCAACACATTCAAACTTTTACAAATCGATTTACCAGCTTTCCGATTCGAGTTGCAGGTCTATCTAGGTTTAATTCAGATTCGAAAAATTTAGAAATTCTTAAACAACTTGAAATTGGTTTGATTGATGTAGTTATTGGTACTCATCGGTTACTTTCAAAAGATGTGAAATTTAAAGACCTAGGTTTATTAATTGTTGATGAGGAACAGCGTTTTGGCGTTGAACATAAGGAAGAACTTAAGAAAGCACGCACCAACGTTGATGTCTTAGCGATGTCTGCTACGCCAATTCCAAGAACGTTAGAGATGGCGGTGACAGGAATTCGCGAGATGTCGCATATAACTACGCCACCAGAAGATCGACATCCAGTATTAACTTTTGTGGGCGAACATGATGATGCGCAGATTAAAGCCGCAATCCATCGAGAGTTGTTACGCGATGGGCAAATTTTTTATGTACATAATCGAGTTGAATCAATTGATGCAGTGGCGGAACGTTTAAAGAAACTTGTGCCAAATGTCAGAATCGCAGTTGCACATGGACAGTTGCCAGAGCGAATTTTAGAACAAGTGGTAGTTGGTTTTTGGAACAAAGAATTTGATTTATTACTTTGTACCACAATTGTAGAAAGTGGCATCGATATTCCAAATGCAAATACATTAATAGTCGATAACGCCGATAAATTTGGTTTGGCTCAACTTCATCAGTTACGTGGTCGAGTTGGAAGAAGTCGCGAGCGAGCCTATGCATATTTCTTCTATCCGCCAGATCAACCACTTTCTGAGTTAGCTCTCGATCGATTAAAAACTATTGCGACAAATACCGATTTGGGAGCAGGAATGCAGGTGGCGTTAAAAGATTTAGAGATAAGGGGGGCTGGAAATTTATTAGGTGGCGAACAATCTGGTCACATTGCACAAGTTGGATTTGATCTATACATGAAAATGGTTTCTGAGGCGGTAAGTGATTTCAAACAAAGTTATAACAAAGGTTTTGGTGCAAGAAGAAAACATGCCGATGACGAGGTTTTGAATTCAACAGATGAAGATTTCGATTCAAACTTTGAGTGTCGATTAGAGCTGCCGGTAAATGCAAATATTCCGCAGGAATACATAGATTCGCAACGACTTAGATTAGATATTTATCGAAGAATCGCGGCGACAAGATCTGACTCTGAACTTTTATTAATTCAAGATGAATTAAGAGATCGATTTGGCGAACTACCATTGAATTTACAACTTCTGTTCTCAATTAGTCGAATTAAAAATCAGGCGCGGTCTATAGGTATTAAGGAAATTTTGTGGGGAAATGGGAAAGTAAGAATTTCGCCAGTAAAACTAACCAATGAAGAGCTAGATAAATTAAGTCGACTATATTCAAATTCGGTTTACAAAATAGTCACACAAACCCTCATAATTAATTACAAAAGTTCCAACTTTATGGAGCAGGATTTGAACTCGGCCACATCAGATGCAGAACTGTTGGAATGGATTAGTTCTTTGATTTCATTTATAACTACACTTCAACCCCATACAAATACCAAACCAAATTCGAGCGGAGTCAATTAAATGAAACGCCAAATTCGATTCATTCCATTGTTAGTAATTCTGGCGCTTTCGTTATCAGGCTGCGGACAAATGAGTGAAGGCGTTCAAGTTGGAACAACTAAAATCGCAGTTAGTGAAATTCAAAAATCAATTGATCAAATTTTGCAGGAACGAAAAGGGGTTGATACCTCACAAATGAAATTACTTTTCGGTGCTGATTTAGCCACCTCCCAAGCCCAACTTCAGGTTATTTCATTGATTACTGATCAGATTGCGAAAGATAAAAATATTCAAATTTCAAAATCTGACATCGAGCAACGCAAAACTGAGATTGAACAACAACTTATTGATCAAGGTGGAGATTTAAAGAGTGCTCTAGTCGGTGCGGGAATTGCCTCAAGTAATTTGGACAAATATTTAAATATTACTTTGGTGACTCAGAAGTTAAGTACTAACTTAAAAGCTGCTGGAGTAGCAGATGAACAAATCGATTCTGAAGTATCAAAAATTATTGGTAGCACGGCAAAATCTTTAAAGGTAAAAATTAATCCAAGATATGGAAAATGGAACTATGAAACAGTTTCGATTGAACCAGTTGATAATACTTTGGGTGCGGTAGTAAACCGATAACTAGGTTTTTGCCGGCAAGGAGATTTAGTCATGTCTGAATCTGAACTAATCAGGCTTCGCAAAGTAATGAATCAGCTTCGCTCTCCTGGCGGTTGTGATTGGGATGCCAAACAAACTCATGACTCATTGCTTAAGTATTTATTGGAAGAGTCATATGAATTTATCGACGCGGTAGAAAAAAACGATCGTGCTGCCATACAAGAAGAATTAGGGGACTTATTACTTCAAGTTTATTTTCATTCCCGTATTGCAGAAGAGCATGCAAAGGACCCATTTGATATCGAAGATGTTGCAAAAACTGTGGCAGATAAATTAATCAATCGTCACCCACATGTATTCAGTAGCGATGAAAAATTTAAGCAATTTGATCAATTAAATAACACAGTTTCTGATGAGGAGAGAGTCTCTGCGTGGGAGCGGGTAAAAGCAACAGAAAAGCAACGAACCTCAGCGCTAGATGGAGTAGCACTTAATCAACCAGCTCTAACCTTGTCCACCAAAATATTAGAACGAATAAAAAGATTACAGATTAAAAATATCGAGATTTCTCAGGCGCCAATTTCAAATTCGAAAAATGATCTCTCAAACGCTGATGTATTCGGAGATTTAATTCTGGCACTTATTAATCAAGCAATTGAAAATGGAATTGATCCAGAAACCGCATTGCGGGCTGCAAATAATAGATTAATAACTAGGCTCAAAGAGATAGAATCAGCCACCTAATTGCTAATTTCACCATCTAAAAGTTAAGGAAAATTTTGAGTAGCACAAAGATAAGTTCAGTTTTTGCCAGAGAAATTTTAGATTCTCGAGGTAATCCAACAGTTGAAGTAGAAGTAAATCTAGAAAATAAAATTGTAGCTAGAGCTGCGGTTCCAAGTGGAGCATCAACTGGTGCTTTTGAAGCGGTGGAATTACGTGATGGCGGTAAACGATATGGTGGAAAAGGTGTGGCAACTGCGGTTGCAAATGTAAATACAAAAATTGCGCCAACACTTATTGGATTATCTGCTGAGCAGCAATCACTTATTGATCAAAAAATGATTGATTTAGATGGCACAAAGAACAAATCTAAATTGGGTGCGAATGCAATCTTGGGAGTATCGCTGGCAGTTTCAAAAGCTGCAGCGCAGAGCGCGGGAATTTCTTTATTTAAATATGTTGGTCAAAATCAAGGTAATACCGGGTTTACATTGCCGGTTCCGATGATGAACATTTTAAATGGCGGAGCTCATGCCGACACAAATGTTGATGTGCAAGAGTTTATGGTGGCTCCGATAGGAGCAAATAATTTTCAAGAGGCATTGCAATGGGGCGCAGAGATTTACCATTCTTTAAAATCGGTATTAAAGAAAAAAGGATTAGTAACTAGCATTGGCGATGAGGGTGGATTTGCGCCAGATTTACCAAGCAATATTGCAGCTCTTGATTTAATAGTTTCGGCAATCGAACAGGCAGGTTATTCGCTTGGAAATCAAGTTGCCCTAGCAATGGATGTAGCCGCAACGGAATTTTACAAAGATGGAAAATATAACTTCGAAGCAAAGCAACAGTCGGGCAAAGCAATGATTGATTATTATGAAAATTTGGTTTCCAATTATCCGCTGGTTTCAATTGAAGATCCTTTGAGTGAAGATGATTGGAGCGGTTGGCAGGAAATCACTTCACGTCTTGGAGAAAAAGTTCAATTGGTTGGTGATGATCTTTTTGTTACAAATCCAGAACGGTTACAAAAAGGTATCGATCAAAAATGTGCGAATGCACTTTTAGTGAAAGTAAATCAGATTGGTTCACTCTCTGAGACTTTGCAGGCGGTTGCACTAGCTCACAAAAATGGATACAAAACTATGATGTCGCATAGATCTGGCGAAACCGAAGACACAACCATTGCAGATCTTGCCGTTGCTTGTAATTGTGGTCAGATTAAAACTGGCGCACCAGCGCGTTCTGAACGCGTAGCTAAATACAATCAACTATTGCGAATTGAAAATGAGCTCGCGAATGCGGGCAAGTACGCTGGCCGGCAAGCATTTCCAAGATTTAAAAAATAATCTAAACCGCCATGCCAAATTGGTTGACCAAAAGATTAAATTCTGGCGGGCTATCAACCAGAGCTCTAATTTTTGGAATAGTACTTTTTATTTTGGCTATTACATTGGCGCCACCACTACAGCACTACTTAAATCAACGAGCGCAAATTAATTCTATTAAGGCACAGCTTTCAGATAGTGAAAAAATGTTGGCAAATGCTCAAGCCGAATTATCAAAATGGAATGATCCAGCATTTATTGCAAATCAAGCCAGGGCTCGATTGCATTTTGTTTTTCCAGGTGAACGTCAATATGTGGTGGTAGGAGAAGATCAAGGCAGTGAAACAAATCAAACCACCAAAATTTCAAATGGTTTTCCAATTGGTCTACCTTGGTACCTACGAATTATTGCCTCAATTACAAGCACAAATCCGTAACCATTATTTATTGAGTTAATTTATAAAAAAACTTATGAAAAATTATGAAGTTCCAACCGCGGTAGATTTAAAAATTATTGAGCAGCAATTAGGTAGGACTCCTAGGGATGTTTTAGCCATTGCTCATCGTTGTGAGTGTGGAGCGCCTGATGTAATAACCACGCCACCACGGTTATCTGATGGCACACCATTTCCAACTTTTTTCTATGCCACCTGTCCAAAATTGACCGCGGCACTATCAACTTTGGAAAGCGCCGGTTTGATGGAGGAATTTAATTTAGAAATAAGTTCAGATGAGAATGCTCAAAAACAGTACTTAAACGCCCATCAACAATACATTTCTGAGCGAAACGAACAAATGCAAAAACTTAATCAAGATGTGCCAGAGGTTTTAAATATAAGCGCAGGGGGAATGCCAGAACGAGTGAAATGTTTACACGCATTAGCTGCGCAGTCGCTAGCGCAAGGTGAAGGTGCCAACACGTTTGGTGATCGCACTATCGCTAAGTTGCCAAAATGGTGGTGTGATGCGCCATGTCAAACATTGATTGGTTAAAAAATTGCGAGTAGCAGCAATTGATTGCGGTACAAATTCAATTCGATTATTAATAGCCGACATCACTGGAAATAATTTTCAGGAACTTCATCGGGATATGGAAATTGTTCGCTTAGGTGAGGGAGTCGATAAAAATAAAGCGTTCTCAACAGCGGCGATTACACGAACATTAAATGCGGTCAGAAAATTTAAGGAAGA
>CAXBQO010000063.1:0-6421 GCA_963977945.1 uncultured bacterium | reverse complement strand
AGTTGGACGACCAAGCACACTTGAGACTGTTAACGTTCCCGCTCTCGCTGCCGTGATTTCTGAGGTGCTTAGTGTTAATAAGACTGTGCCTTTGATGAGATCTCTTCTGGAAATCTTAAATTTGTTCATCTTGTTATTTATCTTATTAATCTTGTTCATCTTGGCGGCTTTCATTTTCAAAGGCTAATTGGACTCTTCCCCTTCACATAGAAATTTACAAACGTAATTGCTTCAAATATCCTGTGAAAGTTATGCAATCAAGGGGATTTCTTGCGGTCGTAACGGCAGTAGCTATTCCGCTCTCAGCTTGTGGTTCGGAGGCCAGTTCAGTGACTAACTTGTCTGTAACCCAGTTTGCCGAAGAGATTAAGCAGCCATCGATTCAAGTTCTCGATGTTCGTACCCCGGCTGAGTTTGCCGAAGGTCATCTGGCTAACTCATTAAATATTGATTTCGAATCTGGCAATTTTGCCGACGAAATCAAGAAGCTAGATAAATCAAAATCTTATGCGGTTTATTGCCGAAGCGGTCGTAGATCTGCGCTAGCGGCGGCTGAAATGAGTAAGGCCGGATTTCATCATATTTTAAATATGAGTGGTGGCACCATTGATTGGACCACCGCCGGATTGCCTTTAGTTAAATAATTCCGACGTTAAATAATTTATTTATAAAGTCAAAATAAGAGAGGCATAAAAATGTGCAGCGCAGTTAAATGCAAAAAATGTGGCAAATTCACTTGGGAAGGATGCGGCCAACACATTGAAGAGGCGTTAGCACCTTTTCCAGCTGAAGAACGATGTAAGTGCAAATAATTTAATTATCTAAATTTGCTAGGCATTTGCGGGTTGTGCATTAAAACCGCTTTCCAAATATCGCCAGGTTCATCTCCGCGCTCGATTGCTTGATTAACAGTCACACCGCCAAGGGCTGATAGAACAATATCCTGCGAGTATGTATCGCTATCTGGAAAATAATCTCGCAACTTAGCGCGCAATTCTGTTATGCGCATGTGTGTTAACTAGTTAATCGAGCCAGCCGCTCTGCTTGTTGTTGAGATTGCTCAGCAGATAGCGGGGCAGAAATTTGTGCGATTAGCCAGCGAAGAATTACTCCAGAAGTTGCAGTATCGGTTTTAAATATCTCAGATATGAACGTGCCAACTAATTGCCAAGTTGGATGTTCACTTATTGTCATAAGTTTGGCGATATCTTTTGGATCAGTTTCAACTATTTTTCGAAGCGCAGCACTTTGACTAATTTCCCGTGAAATTTGAAACAACGCCGCTGATTTACTTTCAGCATTTCGAGCAATATCTGCCAATCGAATTACTTCATTTTCAACTAGCGCTTCAAACATTTCCGCTTTATCTGCAAATTGGTTGTAAATGGTGGCCCGTGAAACCTGCGCGTAGTCGGCAATTTTTATGATGTTTGATTCATAACTTCCGACATTGGCAATCTCTTGCTTTGCCCCGCGAAAAATCGCTTGTCTTGATTGGTTGCTCGCCGCAGTTTGGCGAGCGTATAACGGCGCGGCCAAATTAAGCCGCGTTGTCTACCACCTGTAGTGCGATAACTGGGGATTCGGAAGCGACCACAACGGTTGTGACATCAGATAGAAGTTTGGAAAGCGGTAAATCCAAAGCAGAACAAATTGCGTTGAGCAATTCTGATGAGGCTTCTTTTTGTCCTCTTTCAACTTCAGATAGATAACCGAGTGAAACTCGAGCAGCCTTTGCCACTTCACGAAGTGTGCGTTTTTGATTAACGCGAGCAGCACGAAGCGCCGCGCCAATTTGAGTGCGGAGAAGAATCATGAGGAAAGGATACGAGAAAAGGTAGCTATCGCGCTTTCTATCGCCGCGTTTCGCACCGATTCTCGATCTCCCTTCAATGAAAGCGGGATGCTTAATGTCGATTTTCGGTCGGCAATCGCTAACCAAACTGTTCCAGGTTTTTGCCCATAAGCAGGCTTTGGTCCTGCGACTCCGGTGGTTGCAATTGCAAAATCAGAATCAAACTTCTTGCGAACATTTTGTGCCATTTCAATTACAACTTGCTCTGAGACTGCGGTGTATTCCGCCAATAAACTTTTAGCAATATTTAATTGTTTAATCTTCGCTTCATCTGAGTAAACAATTAATCCACCTAAAAAAACTTTGGAAGAACCGGCAATATCGGTAATTGCCGCCGCTAAACCACCAGCGGTAATTGATTCTGCAACTGAAAGAGTCTTTTTCTGTTTGGTCAGTTTCTTAATAATTGTTTTTGCACTCATATTGCTTTTTGATTCCATTTAACTTGGCGAAAATAATCAAAACCAGTTTTTATTGTCAGATAAATTGCAATTGCCATAAAAATATCACGTGGCAAATGTAGAAAACTTGGTAGCGGCAAAATATAGAAACCAACACCAAAACCTTGAAAAGCGGTCTTCAGTTTTGCCCCACGCGATGCCGGAATAACTTCAACTTTTAATCTGGTAAATCTTAAAATCGTCACCGAAATTTCGCGCACCAATAAAACAGCGGTAACCCACCAAGATAAAAATCCTAAAATTGATGAGCCTATTGTTGCGGTTGCCAACATCGCCTTATCTGCAATTGGATCAAGCAATACGCCAAAGTTGCTAACTTCATTTCTAGATCTTGCTAACTTGCCATCTATCACATCTGTTAACCCGGTAATAAAAAATAAAATCCAAGCGATGTAGCGCCAGGTATCGCTTTGTTCTCCATTGAATAATGCCCAAGCACAAATTGGCAAAATTAAAATGCGAGCAATTGTTAAAAAATTTGGCAGATTTAAAATTTTATTTTGAGATTTCATAT
Source organism: uncultured bacterium (assembly GCA_963977945.1). Taxonomy (GTDB): domain Bacteria; phylum Actinomycetota; class Actinomycetes; order Nanopelagicales; family Nanopelagicaceae; genus CALMJB01. Next base: position 3,591 of record CAXBQO010000063.1, on the reverse strand, counting down.
TGGAATCGCAACCAAATCTGCTCCATTATTTTCACTTATCACCGCATCAACATACTCGCCCACTTTAAATTTGCGACCACTTTGTATAAATGTTGAACCATCAACTTCTGGTCCTTGATGCTCTGCCCGGCCTTCTTGTTCCTGCGCATCTTCAATCAAGACTGAAATTTTTTGCCCTACTCGACTTTCAGCTCTATTTGTAATTAACTCATCAGCCAAACTTGATAACTCATTTACCCGTTCTTTGATTAATTCTGGATCAACTTTGTCAGCTAAATCCACCGCTTCGGTTTTATCTTCATCGGAATAACCAAATACACCAATTGCATCAAGACCTGCTTCAGATAAAAACTCAACTAATTCCATAAAATCTTTATCGGTTTCACCTGGAAATCCGACGATGAAATTAGAACGAATACCTGCTTCTGGTGAAAGTACCCGAATTTGCTTTATTAAATGTAAAAATTTTTCACCATCCCCAAAGCGACGCATCTTGCGCAATATTTCGCCGCTGGCGTGTTGAAATGAGAGATCAAAGTATGGAACAACTTTTTCAGTACTAATCATTGCCTGAAGCAGTGTGGGTCTAACCTCTGCCGGTTGTAAATATGAAAGGCGAATTCGTTTTACCGCCTCTATTTGCGCCAAATTCGGAAGTAATTTCTCCATAAGGCGCAGGTCCTGCAAATCTTTTCCGTAAGAAGTGGTGTTCTCGCTAACTAAGAAAAGTTCACTCACCCCATTTTGCGAAAGCCAAAGTGCCTCCGCCAAAATTTCATCTGGTGTGCGAGAGACAAATGAGCCGCGAAAGTATGGAATCGCGCAAAATGAACACCTACGATCACAACCTGATGCCACCTTAAGTGGTGCGACCGGTGCGTTATCTAATCGCTTTCTAAGCACTCGGCCAATCGGAGTTTTTTCTGCCGCCCTTTGAACCGGTGCAATTGGCAATAATGCTCTTCTGTCTTGTGGTGTGTGAACCGGTAATTTCTCGCCGGAGATAATTGAATTTAGCCGCTTAGAAATATCTTGATAATCATCAAAACTTAAAATCGCATCAGCTTCGGGCAATGCTTTTGATAATTCTTGGCCATATCTTTCGGCCATACATCCCACTGCTACTACCGCTTGAGTGACGCCATTTTTCTTTAGTGAATTTGCTTCAAGTAACGCATCAATTGAATCTTTTTTAGCACTCTCAATAAAACCGCAGGTATTAATTACCGCCACTTGCGCGCTGGCCGGATCATCAATTAATTGCCAGCCATCTGCTGCCAACCTGGCTGCTAATTCTTCAGAATCAACTTCATTGCGGGAACAACCCAAAGTGACAAGGGCAACGGTGCGAGATTTCTTGGTATCGATAGACACTATTTGCTAATAATAGTGTGAATGTAAATTAGTTTGGTTTATGCGCCAGCTTTGAGATCTAAATGAACTACTTCACCTAATTTTCCGGCAACGCCTTTATCTTGACCATTTAAAACATAAGAGACGGCGGCACCATTACCAATAGTCACTTTTAATTCCGTCGGATTAGTGAATTTTTTAGTTTCACCTTGGTACAAAATTCCATCAAAAACCACATTTTCATCTTTATCGGTTATGCCTATCCAGCTTTTGCCATAAACGCCAACGAAAGTTAAATCGATTCCGTTGCTTATAGTTGAAACGGACGGGGCAGAAGTTGTACTTGATATTTTTTGCACCTCTGCTGTGCCACTATTTTGCAATGCTAAAAAAACTACGCCGAAAAGAACCGCAACGGTAGCGACACCAAAACCAATACTCTTAAAACTTAAGCCGCTCTTCTCGACTACTTTTTGCGTGACATTGTTGTCAGCCAAACGATCAAAAATTGGTCGGGTTTCTAAATTAATTTTGGTTTCAAAATCAGCAATTAGTTCTTTGCTGTCTATTTTCAAAACTTTTGCAATATTTCTCAAATGTCCGCGGGCATATGCAATACCACCGCAAGAAGCACAATCATAATTTTCTAAATCCTTTAATATTCCAGATCGAACTAAAGTTTTTTTAGAAAGTTCATCAATAGATAAACCTGATGCAAGTCGGGCTACTTGTAACATCGACTCTTTTGTCATCTGTAGGGAATCCATTTTCAAAGTGCTCATAGGGAAAGTTAGAGGCAAAGCGTAAATCTAAAATTTATATTTTGGAAATTTTTAGTGAAGAATTTTTGGGGGTCTAGCCCTTAAACCTAGTTTCCCCGCAGAGATTCCAAAACATCTGGCATCTGCTCGGCTGTAATAAGAACCGCCCGAGCTTTTGACCCCTCAGTCGGACCCACAATCCCCCGACTTTCCATGAGATCCATCAGACGGCCAGCTTTGGCAAAACCGATTCGTAGTTTTCGTTGCAACATTGATGTGGAACCAAATTGAGTTGAAACCACAAGTTGAACTGCTTGTAACAACAAATCTAAATCATCACCGATATCACCATCAACTTGTTTTGTTGGCGCAGCTTGAGTTAAATCAATTCGATACACCGGTTGCAACTGTGACTTAACGTGATTAACAATTGATTCAATCTCGCGCTCTGAAACATATGCACCTTGAATACGAACTGGCTTACTTGCTCCCATTGGTAAAAATAATCCATCACCTTGACCAACTAATTTCTCTGCGCCTGGCATATCTAAAATAACTCTTGAATCAGCAAGTGATGAAGTAGCAAATGAGAGACGAGAAGGCACATTCGCCTTTATCAAACCTGTAACAATATCCACGCTTGGTCTTTGTGTCGCGATAACTAAATGAATTCCGGCGGCTCGGGCAAGTTGTGTAATTCGCACAATTGATTCTTCAACCTCACGCGGCGCCACCATCATTAAATCTGCTAACTCATCAATAATTACTAACAAATATGGGTATGGCTCTAGTACTCGATCACTATCTGCCGGAAGTTGTAATTTGCCACTTTGCACCGCTTTATTGAAATCATCAATGTGGCGGAATCCAAACTTCGATAAGTCGTCATAGCGCATATCCATTTCTCGCACTACCCACGCTAAAACATCTGACGCCTTTTTTGGATTGGTAATAATCGGTGCCATTAAATGTGGAATTCCGTCGTAACCATTTAATTCCACCCGTTTTGGATCAATTAAAACCATTCGCACTTCATCCGGTGTTGCCCGCATTAAAATCGAAACAATTAACGAGTTAATCATTGAAGATTTACCAGCTCCAGTTGCTCCGGCAACCAAGAGATGTGGCATACGAGCCAAATTCGCACATAGATAATTGCCTTCGACATCTTTACCTAATGAAATAACCATTGGGTGAGAATCATTGGTTGCAACTGATGAACGCAACACATCACCAAGTGCCACAATTTCGCGATCACTATTTGGAATTTCAATACCAACTGCAGATTTACCTGGAATCGGCGAAAGAATTCGCACATCACCTGAAGCCACTGCATATGCAATATTTTTTGATAAAGCTGAAATCGCCTCTACTTTTACGCCGCTACCAAGTGCTACTTCATAACGCGTGACAGTTGGTCCACGCATAAAACCTGTGACTTCTGCGTCGACTTCAAATTGATTAAATAATTGAGTCA